>JAUNTC010000112.1 GCA_030538915.1 Lachnospiraceae bacterium
TAGCGGAAGTGATTCTGGATTTCTTTACCGTCTTGAAAGTATTCTTCAATTTTTCCGGGTTGGTCAGCGAACCAATGACAGAGGAAAGAATATTCAGAAGATCTTCCAATTCTCCGATATTCCTCACTCGGTTACGTTTGGTAATATCTCGAAGATAAATCTCATTGAACAGATTCTGCAATGCAACAGCCTTATCGTTTGCTCCCTCACGAAGAACAACCAGAGGAATACCGCCATATAGCATATATTCAGATAATCCCATGTACTTATCACCGCTGTAAATGGTCATAAACTCAGCAAAACTCAGGGGATACATATGAACCTCGTCACCACGACCGGCGAACTCGGTGGCTATATCTTTAGACAAAAGTTTTGCATTACTTCCTGTCACAAATACATCCATATTATCTTTGCGAAGATAGCCATTCAAAACAGCTTCAAAACAATCCAACATCTGAATTTCATCAAGCAGCAGATAATACATTTCTTCACCTACAACTTTGGAACGGATATAAGCCATAAACTTTTCGGGGTCAACTCCACGCTTTTCCTTTTCAATCTGAATCAGGCTTTCGCCAATCAGATAAAGATCATCGGCTGAATCAAAAGCAAAGCGAATGATATGGTCAGCATCAACTCCGCTTTCTAATAAATGATGATAAAACAGATTATTCAGTAAATAGGATTTTCCACATCAACGAATACCAGTAATTACCTTAATCAATCCATTATTCTTTCTTTTTATCAATTTATTCAAATAAAAATCTCTGCGAATTTCCATCTCAAAACCTCACTGTAAAAGATTTTTGCAACATGTTGCATTTTTCTATTCTAGTATATCCGAATGGACTTCAAAAATCAATATATCAGCCGGACATTGAAATAGATTTTTGTAACTTGTTGCATATTTCTATTCCACAATGATATTATATTCTTTAGAAGCAGTGTTTATCCCGCATTTTAATCGTGTTTTTTCATTACTTCATCGTCTTCGCCAGTAAATTTGATTGATTAAGAAGTCTCTTCAAACTTACTACACCAGTAACGTAAATATCTATTTTACTTATCTTCCCTCATAGTTTATACTGTATACAGAAACAAAACGGAGGAACAAAGGTATGAAATTTCAAAAACTTGGCAATACAGACATTGATGTTTCTGTTGTCGCTTTAGGTACTTGGGGTCTTGGCGGCGGAAGTGTATGGTCTGACAAAGATTCTACAGTTGAGGATGCAAGAAATCTGTTGGACATCTGCCATGAACACGGCGTAAATTACGTTGACACAGCGCCGGTGTATGGCACTGGTGTAAGTGAGGAGCTTCTGGGGAAAGCATTAAAGGGCAGACGAAATGATTTCGTATTGCAGACAAAATGCTCATTGAACTGGAGAAATGAGGGTGGTAATTTCCATTACGAGCGTGACGGATATACCGTTAACAATGACACACGTGCAGCCGCTGTAAAAAAAGATGTGGAAGATTCTCTTCGCAGAATGGGAACGGATTACATCGATTCCATCATCGTTCATTATGTTTGCAGCAGTTTCCCGGTAGAGGAAACAGTTGGCGCACTGGAAGATCTGGTAAAAGAAGGAAAAATTCGTGCTTACGGACTTTCAAACAGTCAGCCGGCAGACCTGGCAGCTTACCAGGGAGCAGGCGGTAACGTAGCTGCTGTACAGGAATTTTTCAGTATCCTGTCACCATTCCACGGCAGAGATTATTTTAATCTTTGCAAAAAGCATGGCACTACATTCCAGACATACGGCGTATTAGAAGAAGGCTTCTTAACTTCTCCTGACTTTATGAAACGCGAGTTTGCAAAAACCGACATTCGCTCTCGCCTGCCTTGGACAGAGCCTGAGAAAATGGAAGGACTTCGCCGTGCATTCGAAATCTGGGAACCACTTTGCGAACAGTATCATTGCAGCTTTGCTACATTAGTAGAAGCCTGGGCATTATCTCAGTATGACAAAATGAGTCTTTTAGTTGGAATGCGCAAGGCATCCAGCGTCGCAGATACTGTAAAATGTCTGGACATTCATCTTCGCGCCGAGGATATTACACGCATGGAAGATGCAGTAAAAGAAATCCAGGTTGCCGTTCTGGATAAATAATAGCAAGAAATCCAGGTCGCAGTTCTGGATAAGTAAAACAAAAAGCATACGGACCTTAAGAACTTATTTTCTCTTAAAGTCTGTATGCTTTATTATTTCTATATTTCCAAAATGTATTCGATTCCGAATATTACAGCGCATCCTACAACTATGCTGAGCATGGCATATGCGAAAGCGATTCCCATATGGCCGTCCTTCATAAGATTTGTTGTCTCAAGGGCAAACGTTGAAAATGTTGTAAAGCCACCGCAAAGCCCGACCTTCATAAACAAAATCCTTTTAGGATCTATCTGTGTATTTTTCGCAGCTGCGATTGTGATGGCGCCGATGGCAAGGCAACCGAAAACATTTATTAGAAATGTTTTTATCGGAAACACGGTGCTTTCGCCTGTCGGAATAAATCCAATCAGATAGCGAAGGACTGCTCCTAAGAAGCCTCCGGCTCCGACCACTAATATGTTTGTAATGTTTATATTATTTATATTGTTTATACCTTTCTATCCAAATGATTCTGGCGACAAGTACGCCGAATTTAATTTCGGCCATATGCACTACTATTACGCAATGACATGGAAGTTTCCATGACTACTCCCGCGGGTTTCCTCTGTTAGAGATACATTTTTAGCCCTGTTCATGTATCTAAAAATCTCTATTTCATATGCAATACCGGGCTGATCTTTTTATAGATCAAAAGCACGATCAGGGAAACTAATATTCCTTTCAACAGGTTGAATGGCACAATTGCAAATACGACAAATGTGAAAAGACTTGTAATGTAGCTGTTCACTGCTGTTCCCATTCCTACCAGTGCTTCCATCGGCATCTGGAATGCTTTTGCATAAGTCGGCAGTAAGATGTAAGCATTAAGGAAGCATCCCATAAGCGTCATGATCAATGTACCGCTGATCATTCCAACGATGGCGCCCTTACGGTTGTGCATTTTTTTATAAATAATACCAGCCGGGATTACAAATGCGCATCCGATCAGGAAGTTTGCTGCTTCTCCTACACCGGCTGTCATTGTTCCGTTAATGGCAAGGTTTAAGATAATCTTGACAAATTCGATTGCTGCTCCGGCTAAAGGCCCCATTGCAAAGCATCCTACTAATACCGGCACTTCGCTGAAGTCGATTTCATAAAAAGACGGTGCAAATGGAAGCGGAATTTCAAAAAGCATTAAAACTACTGCGATGGCTGATAGCATACCGATCTGTGCCATCATGCGGACCTTCGTTTTATTTTTTGTCTGTCCTGCTGTATTTGTGTTTGTACTCATGTTTTTTCTCTCCTTTAACATTTCACTTTGTTAAGAAAGAAAGCTTCCGGAACTATGCGGATTCTCTTTAAAGATCTCCTGGAATTAGAAAAACCCCGGTATCAAGCACCGGGGTATATAAATCTCGTCTCGCATAACTCTTCTCTCATCCAGACTGTACTGTCGGTATCGGAATTGCACCGATTCAGCCGATACATCTTGTACCGGGTCGCGGACTATACCGCCGGTTGGGACTTTCACCCGACCCCGAAGAATCTTTCTTTTTACGAATCTAGTATATAACTATGTTCTGCAAATTGCAAGGCATAAATTACCTGCATAACATTCTGCGCGCATTCTATGTAGCGCTCTATTTATTAGTATGTGATTTACGCTCCTCCGGAAGGTCCTGATAACGGTAACGTTCTGTCGAGAATCCCTGTCCGCGCACTTCGTTGATCTGTGTGATCGTAATAAATGCATATGGGTCAATGCTGTGGATCATCTCTTTTGTCGCATATAATTTACGGTTCGGGATAATACACATAACACCTTTCTGCTGTTCCTGGCGATAGCCATTCTCTATGTAGAACATCGTTGTTCCGATTTCCAGCTGAGAAAGCATACTATCTCGGATCTCGTCGTATTTTTCGGATACGGTGAAAAGCTGGATCTGTGAAGCTCCAAGAAGCATCACTTTGTTGAGCATCATAGTTGTCAACACAAGTGTAACAATACCATACAATAACTGCTCTGCACTGGAAAATGAAATCTGTGCTGCAATTACAATAAAATCGATTACATAAAGAAGTGGTGCTACCGGAAGATGTACGAGCTTATTAAGGATCAGTGCGATAATATCTGTTCCTCCTGAAGATGCTCCTACTCTTACTACAACTCCGACACCGACACCAATGAGCGCACCTCCAAAGATTGCTGCAAGCATCAGGTTATCTGTCATTGTTGTGATACCCGGTATAGACTGTACGATGGACAGGCAAGTCGGGTAAAGAAATGTACTTAAAATTGTTGTAACTGCAAATTTCTTTCCTAAGAACAGTGAACCAAGCAAAAATAACGTAACATTCACACCTAAGATTACCGTTGACAACTTAATCGGCACATAATGTGTGATCGTAAGTGCGATACCAGTTGCACCTCCCATAACTACACCGGTTGGCACGATAAATGCTGCAACTGCGATTGCCAGTATAAAATTTCCCAAGACTACTCCGGCAACAGTGATCAATGTTTTTTTCAGATTTTTCTGCATACCATATTCCTCTCGTATAATATCTTTTAGATACATAAATGTACCTTGAAAACTTAATAAA
>JAUNTC010000026.1 GCA_030538915.1 Lachnospiraceae bacterium
GAAAGATATTTGATTTATTATTCATTTCTCACTTGACATCACACCGCTGGACTCTGCATCACTCTACATGTTCTCTTAAGTATAGCCTACTTCATATAAATGCGTCAACTTACCGTAACACAAATGATTATTAAGATTTTATTAGTTTCTCTTTATTAGACTTTCAATTCCGTCAAGCACTTTCGCTACTACTTCCGTTGCGACAGGCGGTTTTTCTTTTTTATTCCGCAATTTATGAACATAAACAAATGCATAATTTTCCGCGCGGAATGTAAGATTTCCATTGAACTGTGCGATCAATTTTGGAATACGCTCCGGCTCTACTTTGGCACGCTCATACATTGTAAATGTATAAGTATCCCCTTTCTGTTCAATGGATGTCACATACAGCTTATGGGCTCTTGCTTTCAGCGCCGCGACATCGAGAAGAGTGGTCACCTTTTTCGGAAGATCTCCAAAACGGTCGATCAGCTCTTCTTCCATATCTTCCCGTTCTTCTGCTGTCTCGATCGCCGCAATACGTTTGTAAATATCAA
Source organism: Lachnospiraceae bacterium (assembly GCA_030538915.1). GTDB lineage: Bacteria > Bacillota > Clostridia > Lachnospirales > Lachnospiraceae > Dorea_D. The sequence continues at coordinate 537 of JAUNTC010000026.1, forward strand.
GCTTCTGATACTCATTCGAAATATAAGCAGCCGGAATAAATGCATCTACATTCAGATCGATCGTTGTTGTAAAATCTTCTTCCTCCTGCTCACCTTTTAAATGCCTTACCGCTTCATTTAACATTTTACAGTAAAGGTCATAACCGACTGCCTCCATATGTCCATGCTGTTCCGCACCTAATAAATTACCAGCTCCACGAATTTCCAGATCTCGCATGGCAATTTTAAATCCGGAACCCAGATCGGTAAATTCACGAATTGCCGCAAGTCTCTTTTCTGCCACTTCTTTTAAAAGCTTATCTCTTCGATACAGCAAGAATGCATAGGCCATTCGGTTGGATCTTCCTACGCGGCCACGCAGCTGGTAAAGCTGTGATAAGCCCAGGCGATCTGCATCATGGATAATCATCGTATTTGCATTGGAAATATCCAGACCGGTCTCAATGATCGTCGTAGATACAAGCACATCGATTTCTCCATTAATGAAATCACACATGATCTTTTCCAACTCATGTTCCCGCATCTGACCATGCGCATATGCAACATTGACATCCGGCACCAGTTTCTTTACTCGTCCTGCTACATCTGCGATATCTTCCACCCGATTATAAACATAGTAGACCTGTCCGCCGCGGGCACATTCTCGTTCGATTGCTTCCCGTACCATCTCATCATTGTACTCCATCACATAAGTCTGGATCGGCATACGTTCCTCCGGCGCCTCTTCCAAAACACTCATATCTCGAATTCCGATCAGACTCATATGCAGCGTTCTCGGAATCGGTGTTGCTGTCAACGTAAGTACATCTACATTTTCCTTGAGCTTCTTTATTTTCTCCTTATGTTGAACACCAAAACGCTGTTCTTCATCAATGATCAGAAGCCCGAGATTTTTGAATTCTACATCTTTGCTTAAAACGCGGTGTGTACCGACTACAATGTCTACCAGCCCTTTTTTCAGATCTTCTGTCGTTTTCTTCTGCTGAGTTGGAGTGCGGAATCTGCACATTAAATCCACACGCACTGGAAATTCTTTCATACGCTGCACAAATGTATTGTAGTGCTGCTGTGCAAGAATGGTCGTTGGCACGAGATAGACAACCTGCTTATCTTCCTGTACAGCTTTAAATGCTGCACGAATCGAAACTTCCGTCTTTCCATATCCAACATCTCCGCAGATCAGACGGTCCATGATCTTCGTGCTCTCCATATCTTTTTTCACCGCATCAATGGCAAGGAGCTGATCTTCCGTTTCTTCAAATGGGAACATTTCCTCAAACTCCTGCTGCCACACCGTATCCGGTCCATAGACAAAGCCTTCTTCCTCCTGCCTTGCAGCATACAGTTCCACCAGATCTTTGGCAATCACCTTTACTGCCCCGCGGACTCTCTTCTTCGTCTTCGCCCATTCCTGAGAGCCAAGGCGATTTAACTTCGGTTTCTTCGCATCCGCACTGGCATACTTTTGTATAAGATCAAGCTGAGTTGCCGGAATATAAAGATTGCCACCCTTCGCATAGGAGATTTTCATATAATCTTTTGTGATCTTATCCACTTCGATTTTTTCAATTCCCTGATAAATACCAAGGCCATGATTTTCATGGACTACATAATCTCCCGGTTTTAATTCCGAAAAGTTCTGGATTTTTCGGCCTTCATACAATTTTCTTTTTTTCTTTTTCTTCACTTTACCGAAAATGTCGCTCTCGGCGATCACGGTAAATTTAAGCATCGGATATTCGTATCCTTCTGCAATGTGTCCATAGATTGTCATGATCTCACCCGGCTTCACAAGACGGTTCGGGTCTTCACTATAGAAGCTACTGAGATCATAATCTCTTAAATCTTCCGCCAGACGTTTTGCACGCGTTCTGGAGCCAGAGATTAAAACGACACGATATTTTCCTCTTTTCAATTTTTTCAGATCCTGCGTAAGCAGTTCAAAGCTTCTGTTATAAGGATTCACACTCTTTGTCTGCAACTGGTAAGAAGTGCGGATCTCCAGTCCGGCTGCGCGCATCTCAAGCGCCATAAAACCAATAGAACAATATTTGTTAATCTTTTTTTTGAGATCCTTCACTGTGTACATACGCATCTCTTCATCCGAGACCTCGTATCCACTTTCCACTCTCTTCTTATTCGCTTCTATGAATTCTGCTTCTACATTCTCGCCTTTTTCCAAAAGCCTGACCGGCTCATCTAAAAACAGAATTGTATTTTCTTTTTCGAAATAATCCAGAAATGAAACTCCCTTTTCTCCATTTTGCGGATACTCTGCAGCCGGATATATGAAAATCTCCTTTAAATTTTCAATCGAGCGCTGCGTTTCCACATCAAAACTTCGAATAGAATCTACTTCATCTCCCCAAAGTTCAATTCGCACCGGCGATTCTTCTGTCAGCGGATAAATATCAATGATTCCTCCGCGCACCGCAAACTGCCCCGGTCCTTCAATCTGCACTTCCCTGTCATAGCCTAATTTTGCAAGCTTTTCTTCCAGTTCACTGAGATCAAGTGCATCTTCATTTCCGATATGGATCACCTGGTCCTTTATCTTATCTTTCGGAAGAAGCACATCCATAAATGCATCAAAGGCTGCAACTACTGTCACTTCTTCTTTGCGGATAACTGCTTCTAATACTTCCATCCTCTGTTTTACCAGCTCTTTGCTTCGGATATCTGCCTGGTAAAACAAAAAATCCTTTGCCGGATAGAAATACGTATTCGGCGAGAGCATGCGATATTCCTCATATACGGCTCTTGCTTTTGACTCACTCGAACAGGCGATGACTTTACATGGACAGCCATCGCTCAATGCATACATAAAATGCGTTTTCTGAGAAGATACACAACCGGAAATACGGATCATCCCTGGGGCTTCTCTTCTTTTTTTATAAATTTTCTCAAAATCTGCCAGTTCTTTTAACGGTTCCGTCAGCGCCTGCATTCCTTATGCCTCCTTAGGCTTTACTTTACGATTATATTCATTCATAGCTGCTTCCATTTCACCGGAGAGGATCTTTACTACCGCCTCGATGGCTTTTTCGTATCCTTCCTGCATCTCTTCTTTTTCGGCTTTCGTAAAATGGCTCAGCACATAATCTGCCAGATCAAAGTTTTTCGGTTTCTCTCCGACACCGACTTTAATGCGTGGAAATACTTGTGTTCCAAGATGCGCAATAATATTTTTAATCCCATTATGGCCACCGGCGCTTCCTTTCTTTCGAATACGAATCTGTCCTGGTGGCAGGCTGATATCATCATAAATAACGATCAGTTCCTGTTCTTCATCAACCTTAAAGTAATCGACAAGCCCTCCGATACTCTCTCCACTCAAATTCATATATGTCTGCGGTTTTACAAGAATAACCTTCTGTCCTTCGATCATCCCTTTCCCGATGTAGGCTCTGTTCTTACGGCCATCCATGGAAATGTTATACTTATCCGCCAATGCATCTATAACATCAAACCCTGCATTATGTCTGGTTCCTTCATACTGCATCGTTGGATTTCCAAGTCCTGCTATAATATACATACTCTTTTCTCCTTTTATCTGCACTCTATCGAAAAAGCCACAGCGTCCATTTAGCTGCGGCTTTATAAGTTCAAACTTATTCTCCCTGCTGGGCCTTATCCTTCTACGATCAGATAACGTCCACTTGGAAGTGCGAATACTTCTGAAGCATCCTCCAGTTCTTCCAATGACATTCCTTCCACATCCAGACCTTCCTCTTCTAAGAATTCACGGACTTCATCGATACTTTCTACGACTGTCGCCATGCATTCCTCCAGAAAAGCTTCCGCGCCTTCCAATGTCTCTGCCACCGGCTCATCAAAAAGCTGGGACTGATTCTCCAAAAATGTTTTCAGACATTCCTCATCATATTCGTACATCCTTTTGTCCTCCTCTCTTAAATATATGCAAGAAGTTCTGCCGGACGATCGATCAAATATTCTGCCTTTGCTTCTTTCAGTTCCCGTTCTGAACGAAATCCCCATGTGACGCTGATTGTCTTAAGTCCTGCATTCTTCCCTGTCTCTATATCTACCTCAGAATCCCCAACATACAGGCATTCTGCTGCATCCAATTTCAACACATCCATGATGTGACACACTCCATCTGGAGCCGGTTTTCTCTTAATTCCCTCCTGTTGTCCGGACACGTAATCAAATAGATCTTTGCCAAAAACCTCCCGTACAACTTTCACGGCCTGCGCATGCGGCTTATTCGATAGCACAGCAACCTTGATCCCTTTTACCTTCAATGCATCAAGCATATCAACAATTCCATCGTAAGGAACTACCTCATACATACAGTTTTCATCGAAAACACGAGAATAAACTTTCATCCCCTCATCCAATCGCTTAAGCTTTGCATCACCGACTGCTTCCAACGATCTTTCCATGAGATATTTTGCGCCGTTTCCGACAAATGTTCTGCATTGCTCCTTTGTAATCTCCGGTAATCCCATCTCTTTCAGAGTTGCACGTACGGAATATACTAATGATTCCAATGTGTCTGTCAATGTTCCGTCTAAATCAAAAATACAAGCTTTCATTCTTTTTTCCTCCATGCAATTAATATAATAGTATGCACCGTTATAAAATGCAATAACTATTTCACACAAAAAAATGAGAAGATATCATCAAATTGAAAATCTTCTCATTCTTTTACATAACATGGAAATCCTGCTTTATAATTTTTCTGCTAAAATTGCTGCTCCGATCGCACCTGCATAGCGTGCCAGCGGTTTACTCTCCACCGGTGCCTTTAACGCTTTTGACAGACGCTCAACCATGTAATCATCCTCACAAAAGCCTCCGGTAAGAAAATACTTATCTGCCGGTACCTGTGCGATCAGCTGCACAACTTTTGTAACAACCGATTCAATCACTCCATGTGCAATATCTTCTCTTGGCGTACCCTTCCCGATCAGAGAAATCACTTCCGACTCGGCAAACACCGTACACATAGAACTGATTGTGATCGGATTTCCTTTTCTTGCAAGATCCGAAAGCTCGTCCTGTGTAAGTCCAAGGCGATTGGTCATGACTTCAATGAATTTTCCAGTTCCTGCAGAACATTTATCATTCATAATGAATTTCATGATCCTTCCTTTTTTCAAAGAAATCCCTTTCGTATCCTGACCACCGATATCAATGATCGTTCCATCTTCATCGAACAAATACTGTGCACCTTTTCCATGACAGGTGATCTCTGTCACTACATCATCCGCATATGGAACAGAGATGCGACCATACCCGGTTGCCACATATTTACTGTTTTCTTTTGTAATTCCGTCTTCTTCCAGCATTGTATAAATCTTGTCCGCCACTTTTCGGCTGCTGAATCCAGAATCCAAAAGCAATGTCTTTACAACTTTCGAATCTTCAAGTACCGCAACCTTTGTCGCACTGGATCCGATATCTATACCTACCTGATACATGCTACTCTTCTCCTCATTTTGTAATTATTATAAAATCTCAAGAAATGCTCCGATTCTTGTTTCAAGCTGACCGCTGTCTGTTGGAGAGTAGTCGGTTTCCAGTTTCATATATGGAATACCCATATCTTCTACCGCATTTCTCATAGCTGTTGCTTCCACGTTGAATGTATGGCATGCCTGAAGTACCACTTCTACAACACCATCTACTTTATATTTTTCAATCATTGCCTTCGTATTCTCGATTCTGGCATCATTTCTTGTCATAACAGAGCAGTGAATATCAAGATAACGATCTGCGATTGCCTGGATAATATCATCTGCCTCTTCGTCTACTAACATTCTCTGTGTTCTCTCTCCGCCACAGTCATCGATACAAACGATCACACCGCCGTTATCCTCGATTACATTTGCAACTTTCTGAATCACACCAAAAGATGGACATCCGGTAAGAAGAATTCTCTTTGCACTCTTTGGAATTGGCTGTTCTCCCGCTTCATATGCTGCCTTTGCTTTCTCCAGCAATCGCTCAATACCTGCAATCTGATCTTCTATTCTGAATGCAAATGTACCCTGCTGAATCGCAACAAGCATCTCTGCTCCCTTCATCGGAGGTGGACAGTTTGCCTGTAATTCAAACATCTCACACATCAGCTCTCTCAAATGGTTTCTGTTATGTGCAGCTTCTCTTAACTTTTCATCTGTGATTTCAATTCCATATTTTTCTTCCAGATGCTCCTTTAAAATTCGAAGTTCCTCTGCCCAGATCTGTTTTGCATAAGGACGCTCCTGGCTCTGTGGAAGATGAAGCACGTGCATCTCTTTAATATCACTCAAAAGCTCATACATTTTTTTCTTTCCATCACAGGTTGTCTCTCCAATAATCATATCTGCAAAATATGTGAATGGACATTTATCTGTATACGCAAATCCATAAGTCGCTTTGATCAGCGGACATAAGTTCTTTGGAAGATCGATCTCTGCATCAGCGACAGTCTCATTACTTGTTCCGCATAGTGCCACTGATGAAATTCCGCCTGCATCCATAATCTCTAATGGTGTATAAGAACATAAATATCCAGCCAGTTTTCCACCATTCTCTTTAAAATCTTTTACTTTCAGGAATGCAGCTTTTCTCGCATCGACAAATTCATCAAAAGTTTTTGGTAATTCTAATTTTTCTGTTTCCATAACCGTTCTCCTTCGTAATAATAACTTCTTCTTTCATTTTATCAATCTGGAAAATAAGCGTCAAATAGGAATAATAAATGAGTCGCTCCATTTATTATTCCTATCTATAGGTCTTTCTATATTTTATCGATCCCACTTATCTGCAAGATTCTGGATCTGGGACTCAAATTTTGCAAGTTCTTTATTTGCAAGTCCTTCATTCTTATAAACCACTTCCAGCAAGCGTTTCGCTGCTGCGACAACGCGCTCAAATGCGGTATGCTTACGCAACTTCTCCGGCTTGAGTTCTGTCTTCTTCGGAATACGAAGCCCCTCGGAAATGATCTCTCCCGTAAGAAGATCTACGCATCCTCCGGAATATGGTGCAAATGCAGGATATCCATATTTTTCTTCAATCGTCTGGGCAAATTCATCAGTCACTGTATCTTCTCCATGTACAACAAATACATGCTTAATATCTGATTTAAAGCCACCCAGCCAATTTAAAAGCCCGTTCATATCGGCATGTCCGCTGATACCTTTGAGTGCTTCTATTTTTGCATTGACTTCCACCGTCTCACCGAACAGTTTTACAACGGAAGCTCCTTCGATCAGCTTCCTTCCAAGTGTTCCAACTGCCTGATATCCGACAAAACAGATCGTACATTCCTTTCTCCACAAATTGTGTTTGAGGTGATGACGGATTCGACCGGCCTCACACATTCCAGATGCAGAAAGTATTACTTTCGGTTTTTCGTCAAAGTTGATCAGCTTTGATTCATCGCTTGTGATCGTTGTTTTCAGTCCTGGGAACACAAGCGGATTAATGCCTTTTTCAATAAGCTTCATCGCGTCTTCATCAAAGCAGGACTGGACATTTTTCTGGAATACATTGGTCGCCTCAATCGCTAGCGGACTATCCACATATACTTCAAATCCCGGATATTCCGGAAGGAGGTTCTTTTCCTTGATCTCACGAATAAAATAAAGCAACTCCTGCGTACGTCCAACTGCAAATGAAGGAATGACAACATTTCCCCCCTTATCAAATGTCTCCTTCAATATTTTTGTAAAATCCCCCACATAATCCGGAATCTCATCTCCATGTGTCCGATTTCCGTATGTCGACTCAATCACTACATAATCTGCATCTTCTATTGTTTTCGGATCCTTGATGATTGGCTGATTGATATTACCTACATCACCGGAAAATACAATCTTTCTCGTCTCCCCATCTTCTGTGATCCAGATTTCAATAGCAGATGATCCAAGCAGATGACCAACATCTGTGAAGCGAATATCAATACCATCACACAACGTTACTCTTTGTTCATATTCGCATGGATGCAACAACTGAATTGCTGCCATTGCATGTTCCATCGTATAAAGCGGTTCGTATAAAGGTTCGCCACTTCGCTGTGCTTTACGATTGCGCCACTGCGCCTCAAATTCCTGAATATGGGCACTGTCTCGTAACATAATATCGCAGAGATCTGCCGTTGCAAATGTAGATATAACCTCTCCATGAAATCCCTCTTTACACAGCAACGGGATTTTTCCGGAATGATCAATATGTGCATGTGTCAAAAGAACATAATCGATTTCACCGGCCGCCACCGGAAGTTCCTGATTTTCATAAAGATCCGGTCCCTGTTCCATACCACAGTCAACGAGAATATATTTCCCACACGCTTCTATAAGGTGACAACTCCCTGTTACTTCATGATCCGCCCCAATAAACGTAAGTTTCATAATCATCAGCTCCTTTCCATCTCATTGTAACACTTTTTAACTATACTTTCTATATTTTCTGAATATTAGTCATTTTTTCGTCATTTTTCACATAAAGTATTTAAATGAAATAAAAAAGAAGCCCACATCTTAATCTATCGATCAAATGTAAGCTTCTCAATTGCTTAAGTCATTCTATTATTTCTTAAAGAAATCCGGAATCTTGATAGACTGCTCTTTCACCTTACTTGTAGGTGTTCTTGGAGTCTCAAGTGTCGGAGCTACTGTTCCACCCATTGTTCTTCTTGCAGTCTGTCCAGATGCCTGTGTGCTGCTCTTTGAAGCTGCCATACCTGCATCTAATCTCTGTGCAGTCTGCGGTCTTGACTGAACACGAGTCTGTGTCTGTGTTCTTACTGGCTGCGCAGATCTCTCTCCTTCATATTCTCTGTGACGAACTGTATTTCCAGCCGGAACAGTTCGGTTCTCAAGTCTTGATTTTAACTTGGATGAACTTCCTTCTACATTATGGAGACCTGTTGCGATAACAGTAATTGTAGCTTCATCTGCTCTGGAATCATCATACATCGCACCAAAGATGATATTCGCCTCTTCACCTGCAAGATCCTGTACGAATTCTGCAGCATCGGAAGCATCCATCAATGTGATATCACCGGATACGTTGATAATAACATGTGATGCACCTGCAATTGTAGTCTCAAGAAGTGGGCTGGCAACAGCCTGTTTAACAGCTTCAAGAGCCTTGTCATCTCCACGTCCCTGACCGATACCGATATGTGCGATACCTTTATCTGTCATAACGGTCTGAACATCTGCGAAGTCAAGGTTGATAAGTGAAGGTACATTGATAAGGTCTGTAATACCCTGAATACCCTGCTGTAACACCTCATCCGCTTTCTTAAGTGCTTCAGGCATTGTAGTGCGTCTGTCTACGATCTCTAAGAGCTTGTCATTCGGGATAACAATAAGAGTATCTACGCTTTCTTTTAACTTTTCAATTCCACCAAGGGCATTGCTCATACGTGTCTTAGATTCAAAACGGAAAGGTTTTGTTACAACACCAACTGTCAATGCTCCCTGTTCTTTAGCGATTCTTGCTACTACAGGAGTTGCTCCTGTTCCAGTTCCGCCGCCCATACCACATGTTACGAATACCATGTCGGCACCTTTCAGTGCTGCAGAAATCTCCTCTGCACTCTCCTCTGCGGCTTTCTCTCCTACTTCAGGTCTTGCTCCGGCACCAAGTCCTTTCGTGATCTTGTCACCGATCTGCATAAGTGTCGGTGCTTTACATAACTGTAAAGCCTGCTTATCTGTATTAATAGCTATAAATTCCACACCGGCAATCTGCTCATCGATCATTCGATTTACGGCGTTGTTACCTCCACCGCCTACTCCAACAACAATTATCTTTGCCGCTGCTTCTGATTCATTTGTCTTAATTTCCAGCAAGGGTTTCTCCTCCTTTGTTATTCCTTATTATATATTATACATCCCATACTCTACGAGTATTCCGTCGTGCCATCTTCCCCGATCTTTCGGCACCACGGCACGATGCGTTATACATAAAGCAACACATACAAAAGTACAGCTTGCCATATATTATATATAATATAGGCTTTTGTATAAAATAGCAATAGAATTGCAGAATTTTTCTTATTTTTATTCGCTTTTTTTTGCTTTCTCGAACGTAATTGTCTCCTGTCCGTCTGCATAATTTTCCAAATGCAGCGTTCCCTTCTGACCATCCAGTTTTTCAACGATTGGCGGAATCTGCGCGATCTTCTGCGCCGTAATATTTTCTCCTAAATTCACTTTGATATTATCAATGCGCAGATAGATTCTGTCATTTTTGCAATTGATCTTATCTACAGAAAGATTATAATTCTGCAATTCCCTACAGGCATCTAAAACCTGAGTGAACAGTTCCGTATCTGCACACTGCAATTCTTTGTATTCGCCATCAAAATTTAATGCAAGCCCCTTTACAACCGGAACCATTCGTTTCACGGAACTTTGATCTACAACCAGACCCGTCTCATCAAAATAAATGTAGTTTTCCCCATCCTTCATACATGCCACGATTGGTTTTTCCTTCACATCTATTTTGATTGTCCACGGATTTTTCATTGAAACTTCAAGTCTTTCAAAACATGGAAGAATTGTTCCTTTTCCGAGCGCATATTTACCGGTCAAATACAGTGAATTCGTTGAAAATCTGTCATTTTTGACACTGTCTACCACTTCCTGGTCTGTGGAATATTCATTGCCATGCACCTTGATCTTCTGTATATGGAATAAAAGCAGAACACTCAGCACAATGATCACGATTCCTGAAAGAAGCACTATAAATGCATAGATTCTCTGCAAACGCTTTTTTTTCTGCAATTTTTTTCTGCGTTCTGCGTTTTGTTTTTTATCCATCCAATCCTCCAAAAAGCATTTTTCTTCTTTGTTGTAAAACGAAGCCCAAGGACAACCTTTCCTTGGGCCCATTGTAATCTCTATAAGGAATTTACAATTCTCTTAAATTCATCTCCACGCACTTCATAATTTGGGAACATGCCCCAGCTTGCACATGCCGGTGATAAGAGTACTGCATCTCCGCTTTCCGCTGTTTTTGCAGCTAAAAGAACAGCCTCCTCAAATGTATCCGCAAATACATAATCATGGAAACCACATTTTTGGGCATCTGCAGCAATTTTTTCTTTTGTTGCTCCAATAAGGATGAGTTTTTTCACTTTCCCATCAAATGCATTGATCCATTCGGTGTATTCGGATCCTTTGTCATATCCGCCTCCGATAAGAACTGTCTTTCTGTTCATTGCCTGGATTCCTTTGATTGCCGCATCGGGATTGGTTCCCTTAGAATCATTATAATATGCAACACCATCCTTCTCTGTCACATATTCAATTCGATGCTCTACACCTTTGAAAGCAAGCGCCGCTTTTCGGATCACATCCATCGGCACCCCATAAACAGCTGCCATAGCAACGGCTGCCATATAGTTTTCATAATTGTGCATACCGAGAAGCTTCAGCTCATTCACATTGCATACAAGAACTTTTTCCGGATTCTTATAGATTATATTTCCATCTTTATCAAGATAGATCCCTTTTTCCAGTTCCCGTTTGCTACTGAAATAAATAACCTTTGCCTTCACTTCATTGCCAAAAGCTCTCGTAAGATCATCTTCATAATTTAAAATACAATAATCATCTTCTGTCTGATTCTTTGCAATATTCTTCTTCGCCTCTACATATGCTTCCATTGTATGATGACGATTCAGATGGTCTGGTGAGAAGTTAAGAATTACACTGACTTTCGGACGAAATGTTACGATGCTCTCCAGCTGGAAACTACTCATCTCCGCCACGGCAACAGCATCTTCTTCCATCATACCGGCTGCCACTGTATATGGATTTCCAATATTGCCAACCACATATGTATGCTCGTTATATGCCTTCATGATCTCACCGAGAAGGGACGTTGTTGTTGTTTTCCCGTTCGTTCCGGTGATTGCCAGCACGTCTCCTTTTCCATATACATAAGCAAGCTCAACTTCTCCGATCACGGTCACATTCTTTTCATGCATCTCATTAATGATCGGAAGGTCTGTCGGAACTCCTGGACTCAACACTGTGATATCTAATGTATCGACCAATCCTTCCGGAAATTCTCCAAGGATGATCTCCGCCTTTGAGCCTTCTCCAAGCTTTGCCTTCATCTCACATTTATCTAATTTGTCATTTCCATCATAAAGAATCACATCGGCTCCGTGATCTTCTAATAATTTCACAGCTCCCATTCCACTGATACCAGAACCAAATACCAGTACTTTCTTTCCTGTTACTTCCATGTTTCTCCTCCTACATTGCCATAAGCGCTACAAGACACAACAGAGTCGTAATAATAGAAAATACTGCGACTACTCGCGTTTCAGACCATCCACACAACTCAAAATGATGATGGATCGGCGCCATTTTGAAAATACGTTTACCACCGGTTTTCTTAAAATAAGTAACCTGGATGATAACCGATAATACTTCCACCAGATAAATAAGTCCAACAATGATAATAAAGATCGGCATCTGAAGCATATATGCTGTGGAAGCTACAAATCCACCAAGTGCAAGAGAGCCTGTATCTCCCATAAATACACTTGCAGGATATACATTGTACAATAAAAATCCAAGCAGTGCACCGACAACTGCACATGTTACCGGTTCGATACCGCCTTTCATTCCAATAGAAACAACTGTAAAGAATGCAGCTACCAGTACAGTAACACTAGATGCAAGTCCATCAAGTCCGTCTGTAAAATTTACTCCATTAACCGTTCCGATCACCGCAAAGAACATAAGAACGATTGCAAGCCATCCAATGTTTAAATACTTTCCGCCTGTAAATGGAATCAGCATTTCTAAAGAAACATCTGTAAATTTCACAACATAGAAAGCAAAAATTGCAGTTACGATAATTTGCAGAGCCATCTTCTGTTTTGGATAAAGTCCATCGGAACGTTTCTTAACAACCTTCAGATAATCATCCAAAAATCCGATCACACCAAAACCTACGGTTACAAAAAGGATCGGAATGATCTTTGGAAAATCTTTTACATAAATAAGCGATGTGAGCACAACACTCAGTAAAATGATCACACCTCCCATAGATGGTGTTCCGGCTTTCTTCAAATGAGACTGTACACCGTCTTCTCTTTCTGTCTGATTCATTTTCAATCTCCGTAACACCGGAATAATGAGCGGTCCCAAAATCGCACTGCAAGCGAAAGCGACCAATACCGGCATAAATACTGTATAGTTCATAATCCACCTCTTTAATCTTTTTGCCTGACTATAAGCTCAGACGAACCTAGTATACTGCATTTTTTATTCTTTTTCAATGCTATTACTGTGCATTATCCGAAACCTTCTTCACTCCAAGGTACGGTAAAATCTCTTTCATGATGTCAGCTGAAAGCTGTGTTGCCAACCCGCTGTTTGCCTGTTCCGCAACATTAGGTTCATTGATAACTACATAAACAACGACCTGCGGATTTTTCTGAGGAGCGTACCCTATAAAGGAAACTAGGTATTTTCCATTACGTCTCGGAAGCTTCTCAGCCGTACCTGTCTTACCGCCCACATCATAGCCTTCTACTGCGGCTGTTTTTCCGGTACCTTCCGTTACAACGCCGCGCATATAATCTTTTACTACTTCACACGTTTCCTGCGACACTGTCTTTCGAACAAGAACCGGATCTTTTGTTTCCGTTACATTTCCATTTTCATCTTTGATCTGCTTTACAACATGTGGCTTATAATAATTTCCACCATTGATCAATGAACTGAAGGAAGCTGCAAGCTGAGTCATTGTCACGTTAAAGTTCTGTCCAAATGCATTTGTCGCCAGACTCGAAGCGTCCATATTATTTACGGAATAAAGAAGGCCTTCTGTACTTGCCTCTCCCGGAAGATCGATTCCGGTTGACGTTCCAAATCCAAACAATCTCTGGTAACGGCAGAACTCTTCTTTCCCTATTTTTGCTCCGATCTTCATCATCGCAACGTTACAGGAGTTTTCCAAAGACTGTTTTAACGTCTGCATACCGTGCCCGTCACGGTGGCTACAATGGATATCATGATCACCTACATGAAGCACACCGGTACAATTGTAAGTTTCATTTCCACTCAATACGCCCAGTTCCAGTCCTGTTGCAACCGTAAAAGGTTTGATCGTCGAGCCCGGCTCATACGTATCCGTCACACAGAAGTTATTCCAAAGTGTATTCAATTTCTCAATCTTTTCTTTATCTGACATTTTTGCAAGTTCTTTCTTTGTATAATAGGAAGAAAGATCTCTTGGCTTATTCAGATTATAATTCGGGTAAGATGCCTCAGCTAAAATTTCACCGTTATTCGGATTCATAACGATCACTGCTGTATCTTTACTTCCGGTCCCTTTTCTCGCTTCATTCTGATGTGCCTTGTTAAATGCAAGAATATGCTTTTCTACAATACTCTGTACCTGCAGATCGATAGTTGACACGATTGATTTCCCATTCTGCGGTTCTTTGACTGTTTTTTCAAATGTAGACGCCGTATCCTGGTATCCATATTCTCTTCCGTCTGTTCCATTCAGAATGGAATTATAAGAAGCTTCAATTCCATTGCTTCCTATGTTTCCATCTACACTAAATCCAATGGTATCGCATGCTAATGACTTATATGGATATTTCCGCTTGTAATCCTCTTCCAGCCAGATCCCCTGCACATTCGAATATTCCTCACTATTTTTCATAGCTTTGTATCTTTTTGCTGTTTTATAGTCGACACCTTTTTTCAATACATTATATCGACCATTCGGATTCAACTTCATCAATTTACGGACTTCCGATTCTTCAATATTGAAATATTTATGCAGTGCTTCAATCGTCGGCTCCACATAAGAATCCTTTTTCAACATTTCTTTCATATCCAGGACAACATTATAAATCCTCTCGCTTGTTGCCATCTTTGTTCCATTGCGATCTAAAATATCTCCACGCTTAAATGGAATAATACGACTGTCATATTGCTGCTGATCGAGCACAACTTTCGCATATTTCTCACCCTTTGATGCATTAATATATGTAACCCGGCCTGCAAGAACAACAAAAGCCAGTACAACAATCATAAAGATTATGACTAGCTTTCTTTGCATGGCCTTACTGAACTTCCTTCTATAAGGATTTCTTTTTCTTTCCGCCATCTGTTTCTTCACCTGTTATTTACTTTTTTTCGTCTGTGTCTTTACAAGAGTGCCTTCCTTTGGAATGCTCTCATACTGCTTTACATAATTCAAAGAAGGCTTCTTGTATTCAATCACCTGAGAATCTGTCGCATCTACCATCCCAAGCTTATTTTTCGCTTTTTTACGCACCTGCTCAAGGTTTACAGAATCAACAATGGCATTATGTCTCGTTGTATTCTCTTCCTTCAGGTTTGCAAGTTCTTCTTCCATCACAGCTATCTTCTTTGCATGGCTCATATTGGCTGACTGCAGATTCACATACTTGATGCATACAAGCAGCATAAGAACTGCCGCAAGGGCCATGAATACTACGTATCCACGGCTCATTGTCAATGCCTGTCTGCGGTTTTTCTTTACCTGTCTGCTTGTCTTTCTCTTTTGTGGTTTGTTCGCGCGCTTCTCCGGCTCGTAAGATGGCTGTCTTACAACACTGCCGTAAACATATGACGATCTCTGTATATTCTGTCTTCTTCTTGCTGTTGTATCTGTGTATGCCATGCGCGCTCACTCCTTTCCACATCTAATAATTTTATACCCTTTAATTATTCAAACTCTTTTGTTAGCTTCTTTCAAAAATACGAAGCTTTGCGCTTTTTGCACGACTGTTTTCTTCCATCTCTTCCTCACTAGGAAGAATTGGTTTCCGTGTAATAATTGTCCCTTTTGATACTTTTCCACATACACACACCGGAAAATCGCTTGGACATGTACATGGATTTTCATTCTTTCGGAATGCACTTTTTACAATTCGATCTTCCAAAGAGTGGAATGTGATGATACACAGTCTGCCCCCTGGATTCAACAAATCAATCATAGCATCCAATGAATTTTTTAATACTTCTAGCTCCTGGTTGAGTTCAATACGGATTGCCTGGAAGGTTCTCTTTGCCGGATGTCCGGACTTCTTTTGGAACTTCATCGGAATCGATTCCCGAATGATCTCTGTCAACTGCCCCGTCGTCTCGATTGGAGCCTTTGCTCTGGCGGCTACGATATGTTTTGCAATATTCTTCGCAAACTTATCTTCACCATAGTCTCGGATCACACGGAATAATTCCCGTTCCTCGTAGTCATTGACGATGTCTCTCGCCGTCATTTTCTGACGCCTGTCCATTCTCATATCGAGAGGCGCATTTTCGCGATAGGAGAATCCTCGTTCTGCCGTATCTAACTGATAAGATGATACGCCCAAATCAAGCACGATCCCATCGACCTTGTCAATTCCTAATTTTTGAAGCTGTGACTTCATATCACAATAGTTGCTTCTCACAATTGTGACTTTCTCCCCGAAGTCCTTTAAGCGGATACCTGCTGCTTCAATCGCAGCTGCATCCTGGTCTATTCCTATAATACTCCCCTTGTCACTGAGACGCTTTGCCACTTCACTGGCATGCCCGCCTCCGCCGAGCGTTCCATCCACATAGATGCCGTCCGGCTTGATCATTAATCCATCAATTGTTTCCTGTAATAATACTGATTTGTGTACGAATTCCATATCTTCTCCCTCTAGATACTGAACCCGCTTGCTTCCATATCGGATGCAATATCCTCAATATTCATTTCCACCTCAGCATTCTTAGCTTCCCATCTGGCCTTATCCCAGATCTCGGCACGCTTCCCCATACCGACAAATACAACTTCTTTTCCTAAACCGGCGAAGTCTCTTAATGGAGCTGAGATAAGTGTTCTGCCTTGTTTGTCAAGGTCACCGTCAATCGCACTTCCTTGAAAGAAATATGCAAATGCACGGGCTTTTTTGTCTGTGGTTGTTGGTAAATTGTTGAGCTTTTCTTCAAATTCGGTCCATTCTGCTTCCGGGTATACATATAGGCAATTTTCCATTCCTTTTGTTATGACGAAATGCTCCCCTAAATCGTCACGAAACTTAGCAGGAATAATCAGACGCCCTTTGGCATCTATATTATGACTGTATTCACCTTTTAATCCCCTTGGCATATGAACTCACCTTCTTTCGGAGTGGTCCGCCACTTTCGTACCACTTTTCTCCACTTCTCACCACTTTCTACCACTTGAAACCATTGTAAAACACTTTTTACCTGTTTTCAACCCTTTTTTACGTGTTTTTAAAAAAAGGCATAAAAAAAGAATGTGCTCACGCACATTCTCATTTTTTATATCTTATTCACCCGCTTCTTCCAAATTTCTTTCAAAATTCTGAAGCGCACTATAATCAATCTCCACTTCTCTTCTCGACTGCTTCGACTCATATGTAGAATACGCCGAGTAAGTGATCCAGCCCAGCAGCAACAAACCTATAACTGCAACGACACATTTACGCACCAGGTTATGTATACTGTGCTTGCGGCGCATCTTACGTCGCTTTGTTTTCTCTTCCTTATACTGTTGCTCCTTACTTTTGTCTTTTACCGTCTGGCTCATAGGATCATTATCTCCTTCATATCAATAACTACCGTTATTCTATCACACCTTATTCGATTAGACAACCAAAATCACACCACCGTCTGCCGCATACATACTGCTGATTCCTGCAGTATCCAGAACAAGAACTTCTTTCACGTTCATCTGCTCCATTACCATCTTTTTCACACCTTTGGCGCGTTCCGGGCAATTACAGTGTGTAATGATCAATGTTTTTTCTTCCTGATCGGTCGTATCTTCATTTGCATGGGAAACCATCTTATCAAGTGCTTTCTTCATTCCTCTTGCCTTGCCAAGCTGAACGATCGTACCCTCCAGAGTTGCTCCCATTACCGGTTTAATATTAAGCGCTGTTGCAACCGCAGCCTTAAGTCCGCTCAGACGTCCATTCTTTCTCAAAATATCTAATGTCTCTAATACAAAATATGTATGCTGTCCTTCAATATATGCTTCAACTGTCTCTACAACTTCTTCAAAGCTCATATTCTTTTCTTCACACTCTGCAATTTTCATTGCGATCAGCGTCTCTCCTCCGGAAGCAGACTTCGAATTAAATACATGGATCTTCTTCTCACCATATTCTTCCTTATAAAGATTCTTTCCAAGCACAGCGCTGTTATAAGAACCACTCAACTCACCTGACAATGTCACTGCATACACGTGATCAGCATCACAATGATAAAGTTCCATATAACACTCCGGCGAAGGACAGGATGACTTCGGACAATTCGGTGATTCTGCAACCCTTCTGAGGAAATCCTGCTGGTCAAATGTCTCGTCATCAACAATATGATATCCATCTATTTCAATTGCTAATGAGGCAGTCACAAAATGTCCGGACTGTTTCATCTCATTTGTTAATTCTCCACAACTATCTACTACTACTCTATAACTCATGCTTTCCTCCCAGGTAAACTTTTTATTTCCACTAAATGTAGTTTCGAATACTACGTTAAATACTATAGCATATCCACCTTAGAAAGAAAAGACTTTTCTTTCGTTATTGTTTTATTTTTATCTGCTTCGAGACACTTAAAGCAATTCCTATTTCTACCGATAAAAACAGGATTGCCGATCCTCCATAACTGATAAACGGCAACGTAATTCCAGTTGTCGGAATCAGGTTCGTCACAACTGCCACATTCAAAAATACCTGCAGTGCAATATGAATGAATATTCCTGCCACAACCAATGAGCCATATAGATCTGGTGCATTCTGTGCAATAAAGAAAAGGCGATATAGTAAAAGGCCAAAAAGCACGAGAACAAGAAGTGCTCCAAATATACCGAGCTCTTCACATATAATAGAAAGGATCATATCATTCTGTACTTCCGGAATGATCGTTTTCTGCGCACTGTTTCCAAGCCCTTTTCCAAAAAATCCACCCGAACCGATCGCATACAATGCCTGCATGACCTGGTAACCGCCGGATGAAGAATACTTTTCCGGATCAAGCCAAGCTAAAACTCTTCGCATACGGAAATTTCCACTTGTAGTAAGAACCATTCCAAGAATCTTCACTACGATCAGTATAACTACCAGAAATACGCCACCAACTTTGAAAAAGATTTTTGTCTTTCTATGCGCAATGAAATACAGACCAACACTGATTCCCATTACAATGATCGCTGTACTTAAATTATCTGTCAGAAAAAGTACACCAGCTGCGGAGGCTCCTCCATAAACCATGATCTGCACAAAACCTTTCCGCTTATTGACTTGCCCTTCCAATGTACAAATGACGACCGGTATGAACAGAATGATTGCAATTTTTGTAACTTCCGCAGGCTGAAACTGCCCAACGATCGGGGCTGGCAGCCATCTCTTTGCTCCTTTAGCTCCGATACCGATCGGCGACCGCACAAGCCCCATCAATCCCATAGATATCCAATATAACAATTTTGTCCATTTGATATACGCATGATAGTCAATGAATTTACAGATCACATAAATCACCGCAAAGCCAAACAGACAGCACAGCAGCTGTCTTTTCAAATAATAAAAACTCGTACTTTGTGCAGTGAGCTTCAAAGAGCTATAGGCACTTGTACTATACAGCATTACAAGTCCAAAGCACACTAAACAGATAAAGACAGCAAGCAGACTGTAATCAAAATACGGAATTGTATTTTCAGCTGTCTCCCGGCTATATCTTCTGTCGGCGTTTCTTCTATCATTATTTCTTCTTTTATTCTTTCTATTATTTCTCGTCATTTTTCTACACTCCATTCGTACTTATGTATTATACTCACATATCTTTTGCAAAACAAGTAAAATGTAGAAAAAGAAGGATTTCCGAATCGTCTCCAGAAATCCTTCTCGCTTATTTCAATAACATATATACGATCACTGCTGCAACAACTACAATTGCAATTCCAAGAATGATTACCGGTGCTTTAGAAAGTTTTTCATCTTCCTCATAAATATCATCGTAATCATCATAGTCTTCTTCTACTTTAGCAGGTTTTATCTTTTTTTTCTTGCCATCTTCCACTGCTAACATCTCGTCATATGCTTTGCGCATCTCATCTTCCCGCTTCTTGCGCACACTCTTCGGTGGAATATTAGAATACTTCTGTTCCAATTCTTCTTCCACATCCTCATGTGCTGCCTGTCTGATCTTTCTGTGCGGTGCTTCCTGATTCACCGGTTCTCTTCTCTCCGGTGCGCGCTTTTGTACTGCCCTGTTCTGTGGAACTTTAAATTTTTTCTTGCAGTTATAACATAACAGGTAGTTTGGATCTTTTTTACCCGGCCGAAGTTCTTGGCCGCAAATCGGACACTTCATTGGTATCTTTTGCCTCCTCATTTCGTAATCTACTTTGCATTATACTACAAACCTGGCAAAATGGCAAAAACATTTCTCTTACTGTTTATTGTTCTGGATTTGTTCCAAGTGTAACTTCCACTGTTTTTTCTTTGTATTCACCTTGCAGGCTCGGAACCTGGATCGTCAGTTTTACTTTTTCGCCGATTTTATAATACTGCAGTTCTTCACTCAGTGCTGTCATACCGTCAATTGTCGTTCCTTCTAACTGTGTAATAACTGTACCTTTTGTAATCCCCGCTTTCTTTGCACCACCACCTGAAATCACTTCAGAAACATAAACGCCTACCGGCATGTTATACATTTCTGCACTGTCAGATGTTACATCTACTCCAGCAATACCAAGATATCCCTGTTTATTCTTTGCAACTTTTGTCTTCGTCTTCTGGTTCATCAAATTCTTAATGGCATTGCTTGCGTTTGAAATTGGGATTGCATAACCCATACCTTCTACTGCATCTGTTGCAACTTTTGCTGTATTAATACCAATCACTTCACCTTTGGCATTCAAAAGTGCACCACCACTATTTCCAGGATTGATCGCTGCATCTGTCTGGATCAATGTTCCACTGACACCATCCAAAGTACGACCGGTTGCCGAAACAATACCGGTTGTCACAGACTGTCCATAGCCAAGTGCATTACCGATTGCGATTGTCGTCTCACCTACAGTAACTTTTTTAGAATCTGCAAGTGTTGCAACTTTGATCTTTTTCAAAGTAGAATCCTTAATATCGCTGAGTTTGATTGCGATCACTGCCAGGTCTCTGGAGGAATCTGTTCCTTTTACTTTTGCTTCCACACTCTTATTATCAACAAAGGATACTGTTAATGTTTTATTTCCTTCTACAACGTGATTATTTGTAACGACTAAAAGTTCTGTATCTGTCTGAGAAATAATAATACCAGAACCGACGCTTTTGCTTTCCTGCTCCTGTACGCCACCAAAGAAATTCTGTACTTGCTGCACACTTAAATTTGTGATGGATACAACAGAAGGCATTACATTGCTTGCAACCTTTGAAATATCAGAGCTCGCAGACGAACTGTCTGAAGAGGTCGTAAGCTTCGCACTGTCTACCGTCGACACTTTCTCACTACTCTTGCTAGCCGAAGTTCCAAATACTTTATCAGACACAAGATTGCTTGTCTGAAATGCTGCACTTGCTGCCACTCCAAATGCAAGACCTAAGCATACTGCTTTTACCCAATGTGGTGTTTTTTTCTTTTTCGGAGGCTTCTCATTGTGTGGCTGATATTGATATCCTCCCTGTTCATTATAATTTTGGTTGTCATCATCCGGTGTATAATAAGTATATTGATTTTCCATAATAAATCGCGACTCCTTTCATTGTTTCGTTTATACTATGTAGTCTAATACTTAATTGTGTTTAATCTGTGATAAAAATATGTTTAAACTCTAAAATACAGCCTGGATCAAAAACATATATAAAATCGTTCCAGTGCCTATGCTCAACAGGTTATTCCGTTTCCATACATGTAAAACAACGGTTACTGTAACTGCGATCAGTTCCGGGATTCCATGTGGCGTATCCACTACCGTCGTATCCTTCAGACAATATACTACGAGCATTCCAATTACCGCCGGCGTCAACACTTTTCCCAGATATACGATTATCGGCGGTGTCTTTTTTCCTTCCGGGAACAATAAAAACGGAAATACACGTGTAGCAAATGTTGTAAGCGCTACAGCAATGATAATAACAAATGATAATCTTCCACTTACTGGCATGAGACACCCACCTCCTTCGAAAGTTTACTTTTTGACACAAATAAAATCATCACAATCACAAGCATCGAAGGCAATACAAAATTTGATGCTCCGAAAATCTGCAGGCAGATAAATGCCGCCAGAATACCTATCATCTCTGGTATCCGGTTCTTTTCATCCATCCACTGTTCTACAAAAATCACAACAAACAATGCTGTCATAGCAAAATCAATTCCTTCTGCATTGAAAGGAAGTACACTGCCTGCAACTGCACCGATGATCGAACCAATCACCCAGTAAGACTGATTAAGTGAAGCAATTGCAAACAGAAAATGATCTTCATCTACATTATCCGGTATCTTCGTTGTACACAAAAGTGAATAAGTCTCATCCGTCAGGCTGAATATCATATACCAACGCTTCTTTCCCATTCCATCAAATCGATCCAGCAAGGAAATGCCATAAAAGACATGACGGATATTTACTGTTAGTATTAAAAAAACAACATGGAGAATCGAAATACCAGGAATAAAAAAATTCACTGCCAGGTACTGTGCTGATCCTGCATAAACCAGCAAACTCATGAACGCCGCCCACAAAAAAGAGTAACCCTTTTCTGCAAACATCACTCCAAATGCGATTCCGATGAATAAATACCCTGTCAGAACGGGGATTGTATACGGGAATGCTTTCTTATAAGCCTCTTTGTATTGTTTCATTGTCTGTCCACTCCCTCATGTTATTCTTCTATTTTTCTACACGTAACAATATGTAAATCAGGACCACCCGTCCAACGGGTGGTTTGCTCTAGGGCTATAAGCCCTTGTT
>JAUNTC010000113.1 GCA_030538915.1 Lachnospiraceae bacterium
GTCGCCAAAATCTCCTTCTAGATGGGTGTAAGGACACAAAAATCAGGGATTTTTGTTGAAAAATCAACATTTCAAACAGTACGATTTTTGATTTTGGGGATTCGTACTGTTTTTGAAGCAAAAAAACACAGTACATTTTTGAGTTTTTACGATATGTACTGTGTTAGTGGTGACTAACTGCACCGAAACAGGAAATTTCAAGTAGAGAACCGATTACAAAGGCTGAGTTAGCGTAGGATAACCGCGGGAACTACCAAGTTAGCGCTGGATAACCGCGAAAACTACTGAGTTAGTGCAGACTAACTGCTTCAAAACATCAAGTTAGCATAGGCTAACCACCCCAAAACACCAAGTTAGCGCAGACTAACCGCACCGAAATATCAAGTTAGCTATGTCTAACCGCGCCGAAAGCCGAAACATCAAGGCAGCTACTTCTAGCTGCCCCGAATCTTCACATCGGTATAATGCTTCTTTAGCTTACACTGTTTCCGGGCTGTTGTTGCATTCGAACAGTGCGTCTTCGCTCATGTATTTTGAGAGCATGCGGCCTGTGTTGTTGTTTGAGCCCATGATCCAGATGATATCGTCTTTGGTCAGTGGAGTATTTATATCCGGCATTACTGTGGTGTAGCCATTTTGTTGGATTCCCAGGACTACGCAGTGCCATTTTTTCAGGATGTTGCCGTTTTTGATTGTTTTGCCGGCAAAGTCTTCGTCGCCGCTGAGTTTGACTGCGCAGAATGCAAGGGCGTTTTCTACATCAGGATAATCACTGTCCATGAATTCCTTGAGAGTTCGGGGAACTCTGGTTGGCTTGATTTTTATCAGCCTGTAGAAGTTTTCGATGGACTTGGGGTCGCCGATTACAAAGAGCTTGTCACCTGCAGAGATGTGGGTCTTGGGATCCGGAAGAATCATATGCTTTCCGTGATGTCTGATTTTTACTACCTGTACGTTAAACACTCGACCCCACTGAAGCTCGTCAAGTCTTTTTCCTACGAAAAAGGCATCCTTTGGCACAATCAGCGAAATAATCTGAAGCTCCTCATCGAGCCAGGCCTGGCAAAATCCCTTTGCTTCCTCATCCCTGATTGTACGCTCGTTTAGGTTTCTGAGAAAATGAGTTTCCATCCTTATATAAGACGATGACATGAAGCCGTTTCGCGCAATGGCAAGAACCACTCCGATTACCAAAAGGAAGAGAATTCCGATTCTGATATGCAAAAGCTGATAAAGTGGAATAACCGCAATGGATGCAATTACAAGGAGTTTGGCTGTGGTAAAAACAATCAGCGGTACTCGGTTAGATCTTTTTTTGAGCCACAGGGACGTAAACAGCGAATTGTGAAAGTTCATCATAGGCGAAACAAATATAGCCATGCCGAAATATATCAGAATGCAGGTAGCAATCTTTGCTGCTACATCAGGCAGAAAAGTAACGAACAAAGGCGCTACGCCTTTGATTCCCACAATTGTAATCACAAGCATAATAACTCCATAGATTACAAGCCTTGAAAAGTACAGACGGATATATTCGTTCCAGTCATTGTCTTGATTGTCATCCGTCTGGTCTGATGAAGTATATTTTTCCAGTCCTGCAACGACTTTGTCCGGTAAAATCCTGTAAAGCCAGCCGGTTACCTCGCCGGAATGTTTAATCAAAAACGGTGTTATAAATGCAGTGAGAACCGCAGCTGATACGATTATCGGATACAGATAAGGTTCCATAACCCCAAGGTTGATTCCCAGGCTTGCTATGATAAAGGAAAACTCGCCTATAGGAACAAGGCTGAATCCGCTCTTTACAGAAGTTTCAAGAGTCTGACCCGAAAGCAACATGCCAAGGGTTGCAAATACAAGGTTTGCGATAACTGCAATTACAGCTATCAGAATAATTACCGGTGCGTAGACTTTGATGGCATGAGGATCAACCATCATACCTACAGACAAGAAGAAAAAGGACACGAACATGTCTTTTACTCCCTTTGTTATATGTTCAACCCTCTCCACGTGGACAGTTCCCGCAATGAGAGAGCCCGCCAGAAAGGCGCCCAGCTCCGAAGAAAAACCAAGAGCGTTGGCTATGAGGACCATTCCGAAGCAAAGCCCCAGGGACAAAACCACCAGCATTTCGTCATTCATGTAGTTAATTACTTTGTTCAGGAATGTTGGCAAAAGATATATTCCCAAAATAAGCCACACAATCAGGTAGCAGATCATCAAAAGCAGCTGAATTACAAGGTCAAAGCCCTCAACGTTTTGGCTCACAGAAATAGTCGAAAGAACCACCAGAATAAAAATTCCGACGATGTCTTCTATTATCATTGTGCCAACCACTAGCTGAGAAAATTTTTCCGTTCTGATTCCCAGCTCTTCAAAGCTTTTTTGTATAACAGCAGTGGAACTGATAGAGAGCATTCCTCCGAGGAAAATGCAGTTGATATCCGAAAGACCCAGAAGTCTGCCAACAAAAAATCCGGCAGCCATAACACCGCCCATTTTTATCAAAGCAGTTACAATTGCAGTGCCGCCCATTTTGGCCAACTTGTGAATATCAAACTCAAAACCGATGTGAAACATCAGAATAATTACGCCGATTTCGCTCCACAGATGTATGGAGTCCAAATCCTCAACAGTAAAAAACATTGGAAAATAAGGGCTTATAACAAAACCCGCAAGAATGTAGCCCAGTATCAGAGGCTGCTTTATTTTTTTGAACAAAATTGTTATGACTCCCGCCGACAAAAGCATGAGAGCCAGATCTGTTATCATATCCGGTGTATGCATAAATCATCTCCCCTTAATTATTATTTTTTCTATTATATACCATTTTTTTCCTGTGAAAAAGGTTTAAAAAAGTATGTTTGATATTTTTTTGTCATTTATGACAAAAAATTCCGCTAACTTGCTGATTGTTTTGCAATTTCTGTGATGATATACTGTACCTTAGGGTACTGCTCGGTTCAATTTCCGGGTGGAATCTAGAAAGTGTATTTTGTGATTTTTATTGGTAAGGGAGGGTGTTTGATGACAAACCAAAAGAACAAATTACTTGATTTTTCCCTGCTCCCTGTGATTTTTACTCTTGCATGGCCGACTATGCTTGAGCAGCTTATGCAGACCACTGTTCAGTACATCGATACTGCAATGGTTGGAGCACTGGGAACCGAAGCAACAGCAGCTGTAGGATCTACCTATACCGTAAACTGGCTGATTAACAGTGCATTCTTTGCGCTGGGCATAGGATTTCTTGCCTACATTTCAAAAGCCTACGGAGCAAAGGAATACGAAAAAGCCACCAAAGCTTCCGCTCAGGCGGTTTTCATTGTGCTGCTGACCTCAGCTGTTCTGACAGTTGTTGTACTTTCATTAAGCAAATATGTTCCTGTGTGGATGCAAGTAGACAAAGACCTCCGGGGTGTTGCTGCGAGATATTTCTTTATCTTATATATCCCGCTGATTCCTCGTGCCTGCAGCATGGTTTTCGGTACAGTTCTGAGAGCTGCAGGGGACACAAAAACCCCTATGAGGGTAGGACTGATTGTAAATGCAATCAATATAGTTCTTAACTTCATACTGATATATCCTACAAGGAATTTTCACGGAGTTACAATTTACGGCGCAGGTTTGGGAACTGACGGTGCCGCAATCGGAAGCGCAATCTCATTTGTTGTGGGAGGAGCTCTTATTACAATTGCGCTGTGGCGCCATCCGGTGCTTTCCCCAAAGGGACAGTCATTGAAACCGGACAAAGCAGTGCTCGTTCCATGCCTCAAAGTGTCCATTCCGAATATTCTGCAGCGGGTGGGAACGTCTATGGGCTTTGTGGTCTTTGCATCCATGATTAACTCATTGGGTCAGGTGGCAACTGCCGCTCATACCATTGCAAATACTGTTGAATCCGCGTTTTACATACCGGGTCACGGAATGCAGACCGCAGCAGCGACACTCAGTGGAAACACTCTTGGGGAAAGAGACAAGGAAAAAATGGTTTCTCTGTCGAGAATGTTGATTTTCTCAGAAGTCTGCATGATGATTATTTCGGGAGCACTGCTCTTTGTTTCGGCACCTGCCATGGTTGGACTTTTCTCCTCAAACAAAGTCGTTATAGCCCTGGGAAGCACTGTCCTCAGAATGGTTGCAGTATCGGAACCTTTCTACGGTGTATCGGTGGCAATCGAAGGTATGATGCAGGGTGTCGGTCGAACCATCAGACCATTTGTGTATGACACAGCCTGCATGTGGCTGGTAAGAATTTCAGGAACATGGATTATGATACACCTGTTGGGTGGCGGACTAATTTCCGCATGGGCATGCATGATAACCCACAACATGATTCTGTTTATTTTATATACGACACATTACAGAAGCGGCAAATGGCATCCGCTGTCTGAATAAAACAAAACAGAAGAAAAACAAAACAGGAGACCTGCATTACGCAACCTCCTGTTTTTATATGGTGGTGAGGTAACCCTGACTAGGTGTTCAGACGCGGTTAGTTGCGTAACTTGAGGGCTAGGTGCGGTTAGCCATATCTAACTTGATATTTCGGTGCAGTTAGTTTGCGCTAACTTGGTAGTTCCCACGGTTAGCCAGCGCTAACTTGGTAGTTCCCGCGGTTATCC
>JAUNTC010000027.1:0-1125 GCA_030538915.1 Lachnospiraceae bacterium
TGCTGGTGCTGACGCCGCCGAGGCCGCGCCCGCGGCCGGCGCCCGACGGGGCCACGTGGTTGGGGCGCGCGGAGGGGGAGAGTATCTGTAATTGAAAAAAACGCGAAAACAGACAACGAAATTGCTGTGTGTGGTGTCTGAAATTGAGAAAATCTTGAAAACAGACAACGAAATTGCTGTGTGTAGTGTCTGAAATCGAGAAAATCCTGAAAGCAGATAACAAAGCTGCAAAGTGGTATCTGAAAAGCAGGTTTTAGTTTAGGACAGTCACTGGCGTCCCGGGAAGTCACGAAAAAGCCCCGGGAAATCACCAACAAGTTCAAAAAAGCCCCAGAGTAAAGTAACCCTGGGGCAAAGTCTCAAAAAGTCCTGCGCATCCTTTCAGATGCTCGACTTTATTTGATTTTCGCTTTCTCGGCATTCAAAAGTTCTAGATTCAAGCCTTGCTCGCCGGCGGTTTTCTCTACCCAGAGATTCAAGGCGTCCACGGCAAGCGATACTTCGTCGAGTTTCTTGCTGATGAATGCAAAGTCTGTAATTTCGTCGTCGCTGACAGTGTCGTCTTTGGCAATCTGGATCAGGCGGTTTGTCATTGGCGTGATCTCGTTCAGGCTGGCGATCGTCTCTAAGATAATATTGGAGAGATCCTTTACAGCAACTTCCGGAACGTAACGCTGGCCGATCTCGCATTTGTGCGAGCAGTAATAATTGCAGAGGTCCGGGCGTTTGTAGGCAGCAGCCATCTGAATAATATCATAAGGCGTAGGTTCCTGTGTCTCGTATTCAAATTTTTCGATTTTGGAATCGGATACAGCCTCCATCAAATCGCTTGCTTCGGATCTTGTAAGTCCTGCGTTTTCGCGACAGATCTGATAGATTGTTTTATTTTCTCTGGTTGATTGTTTTCCCATGAAAAGTCCTCCCATAATAATTCTTTTTACATAGGGTATTGAACCCAACCTCATTATAGGGGAATTGGAAGAAAACAACAAGGGGAAGAACGAGGAAGAACAGAAGCAGCCGTTTTCCTTGTTTCCGACAGTAGGAGGGAGTATAATAAAGAGAGTTGAGAACTATTTATCGGGCAAACCTGTCGAAAGGCAGGGGCGCAAAGCCACAGGGGCT
>JAUNTC010000027.1:1135-23243 GCA_030538915.1 Lachnospiraceae bacterium
TAAAGTCAGAGAAACCAAAGGCAAAGAAACCAAAGTCAGAGGTACTGACCATGCCAGCCGGTTGCTAAGAATGTATACATTTTTGGGAGTTCCTGTAAAAGTTTTTGCGGGAGCTTTCTTTATTTGCTAAATTGAGGAGTCATTTATGAAGTGGAAGAAGTTAGTGAGCGTTGGGCTCGTTTTGATTTGCATGGCAATGACAGCTGCAGGTTGCGAGAAACCGGAAAATGTGCTGAAAAAGGAGAAGCGTCCGGTGATCCGGATCGGCAGTGACAATTATCCGCCGTACAGTTATCTGGATGAAAATGGTAAGCCGACAGGAATTGATGTGGAGCTTGCAAGAGAAGCATTCGGCCGAATGGGTTACCAGGTGAAGATCATCAGCATTGATTGGGAAAAGAAAATTGAACTGTTGGGAAATAAAGACATCGACTGCGTCTGGGACTGTTTTTCTATGAAGGGAAGAATGGGAGAATACAAGTGGGCAGGTCCTTATATGGTGAGTAACCAGGTCGTTGCGGTGAATGAAAAAAGTGACATTTACAAGCTAAGTGATCTTAAAGGAAAGAAAGTTGCGGTGCAGAGTACGACAAAGCCGGAGGAGATTTTCCTGAAGAAGACAGATAAGCGGATCCCGCAGCTTGGCAATCTGATCACTTTAGATCACCGTGAGCTGATCTATACATTTCTTGGAAAAGGATATGCGGATGCGGTGGCGGCCCACGAGACGTCGATCCTTCAGTACATGAAAGATTACGATGCGAAGTTCAGAATTTTAAAAGAGCCGCTTATGACAGTTGGGATTGGAGTTGCATTTGCGAAAAATGACGAGAGCGGACGCGCCGAGGAGCTGGATAAGACATTGAAAGAAATGCGAAAGGACGGAACTTCGAAGAAGATTCTTGCGAAGTATCTGGACAACCCGGAGAAATATCTGGAGGTGGATAAGCTTGAAAAACAGTAGAGTCAGTAAGCAGGAAAAGAAGTTCTGGCTGATCGGTGTGATCGTAGGTGTCTGCCTTACCTGCAGTGCGGGTTTCTATTTTTATCAGCTGGATAAATCGGAGGAAGAAGAGCGTCTTTTAGATACGGTAAATTATGTAAAGGTGCAGTGTTCGGCATACATTCATTACAATGAAGCTTCGGAATCAAAGAGTCTCCTTCGTGCTATTGAAAGTTCCAGACAGGAAAGCCTTAATATTGCAACAGAAATTGAGGCGGGTACGAAATTAAACGACCGGCTTTTAGAGGAAAATGCGGAGCAGCTTTGGCTGAGTGGCATTCTTGTGCTGGATAAGAATGGAAAAGTCGTCTGCGATTACAATAAGCATGTAGGAAATAAAGAGAAAGTAGAGGAATATCTTAACAAAGAAAATATTTTGGATACTGCGACTTACGAGGAGAAGGTGTACGCGCAGCGGATTCCGACCGGCAGCGGTGCACATATCGACATGGCTGCTTGTAAGAGAAAGGATGCGTCGGGTATTATTGTGACGTATTATTACACACCGGCGGAATTTGCCAATAATTACACGCTCACGATCCAGAGCCTCCTCAATGGATACAAAAAAGTGACGGACGGCACGATCATTGTAAGCGATGATGGAGCCATCGTTGCGTCCAATGATACGTCGCTGATCGGAAGAAATACCGTTGAAAATGAAGCGATACAGATATTGAAGAAGCACGGAGATGGCAACCGGATGAAACATATGAAGGTTGGCTCCTTGCGTTGCTATGGATTAATGCTTAAGCAAAGTGATCACTATATTTATGCTTATGTGCCGGATGTAGTTACATTTCGCACGTGGCTTCAGAATGTAATGATCTTTGTACTTATTTATCTGTTCGCGCTTATCCTGATCTTTGTGCTGTTTAAGAAGGCAAAAGCAAAAAGTCTGAAGCAGGAAGAGGAAAAAGAGCGGCTGTATCAGGAGATGCTTTTGAAAGAAGCGAAGAAAGCCGAGGCGGCGAACCGTGCCAAGACGGAATTTTTGCAGAGAATGAGCCATGACATCCGTACGCCGATTAATGGAATATGCGGTATGGTTAATATTGCGGATCATTACTGTGATGATATCGCTAAGCAGGCAGAGTGCAGAGAAAAGATCAAAGAGGCTTCTAATATTCTTTTGGAGCTGATCAACGAAGTGCTGGATATGAGCAAACTGGAATCCGGAGAGATCGCATTAGAAGAAAAACCGTTTGAGCTTACGAAAATCGTAGAAGAGGTGACAGATGTCATCGGAAGACTTGCAGATGAGCGTAAGATTAAAGTAGAGAAGGAAGAGCCAAAGATTTTGCACGATCATCTTCTCGGAAGCCCGATCCATGTAAAACGCCTTCTTATGAACATTATAAGCAATGCGGTGAAGTATAATAAAGATTATGGAAATATTTATTTGAGTTGCCATGAACTGCCTTCTGGACGTGACGGAATGACGGTGATGGAATTTACATGTAAGGATACCGGTATTGGTATGAGCGAGGAATTCCAGAAGCATCTGTTTGAACCATTTGCCCAGGAGGAAAAAGGCGGTGCTTCGAAATTTGGCGGAACCGGACTTGGCATGCCGATTGCACAGAGTCTGGCAGAAAAAATGAACGGAACGATCCAGTTCGAAAGCGAGCAGGGCAAGGGAACAACATTTGTTATAACGATTCCATTTAAAATCGATCCAAATGCAAAACCGGAAGAAGAAAGAAAAGAAGAACCGACAGGATCTATCAAAGGTCTTCACATTTTGCTTGCAGAAGATAATGAACTCAATATGGAAATCGCAGACTTCATGCTTCAGAGTGAAGGTGCCATTGTGACGAAAGCAAGGAATGGACAGGAAGCGGTGGAAATATTTGCGAAGAGAGAAGTTGGTGCATTTGACTGCATTTTAATGGATGTAATGATGCCGGAGATGAATGGTTATGAGGCGACGCAATGCATCCGTTCGCTGGACAGGGAGGATGCGACGAAAATACCGATCATTGCAATGACGGCAAATGCATTTGCAGAAGATCGGATCAAATCACAGGAAGCCGGAATGAATGAACATATTTCCAAACCGGTGGATGTGAACCTGTTAATAAAGACAATCAGAAGATTAACAATGTAAGAATGGTTCAAGAGCTAAAACAGAGAGGATGAAATGAAGGATGAAAACAATCCTTAAATATGAACTGGTCATTAATAAGGCGCTGCGGTCTGCACTTCAGTATGACACGCCGGATGAGCAGATCCAGGAATTTATCAGTTTCTTTGGAAATCATATCGGTTCGGATAGAATCTACATTTTCGAAGACAATGAAAAAAAGAATATTACAACGAACACTTATGAGTGGTGTGCGAATGGGGTGACATCGGAAATCGACAACCTGCAGAGCATAGACCGTGACATTATTGACTGGTGGTATGAAGCTTTTGACAGAGGCGAAAATATTATTATCGATGACATTGAGACGATCCGGGAAGAGCATCCGGAGGCGTATGAGATCCTTGCAGGACAGGACATCCATAATCTCGTCACCTGTCCGCTTCGATATAAAAATGAGATCAAGGGACTTTTCGGAGTAGACAATCCACCGAAAAGTGATAGCCTTGGACTGACGACATTTCTAGATATGGTCGGAACGCTTTTAATCGCGCTAATGAAAGTGCGAAATGCATTCCGAAAGTCAAGCCGTGCTGCAAAGCTGAGCGGCTATTCGGTGTTGTCGCAGATTTATATTTCCATGAATTATATTAATGTGCAGACTCATCAGTTCCATGTGATCAAGATGCCGGATGAAGTGACGGAATTTTTAAAAAAAGAGCAGGAAGAAGATCCATTTGCGACGATCGGGGAGACATTTAAGGAGCATATAGAGAAAATATTTCACAAGTTCTGCTCAAAAGAGTACAGGGAGAAGGAACTGGAATTTCTTAACCTTGACACAGTAGAGGAGAGACTGAAAGGGAAAACATCGATCGTAAGTGAATATTATGGAAATGTTTACGGCTGGTGCCGGGATCGATTTATTCCAATCGATTATGATGCCGATGGAAATTTGTTGCATGTCCTCTGCTGCGTGGAATGTATCGACGAGCAGAAGAAGCGCGAGGATGAACTTCGCTACCTGGCGCAGGTAGATCTTATGACCGGAATCTGGAACCGAGGAAGCGGAGAGGCGCAGATGGAGCAGGCACTGAAGGAAAAAGTGAGTGGCATGATGTGTCTTATTGACTGCGACAAGTTCAAGTCCATTAACGATACATTTGGGCATAGTGTCGGCGACAATGTGATCATTGCAATCGCGGATACGCTGAAGAAGTCCTGCCGGGAAAATGATATCGTCATGCGCCTGGGCGGAGATGAATTTGCTATATTTATTCCGGGTATGACAGAACGGAAAAATGCGGAAGATTTTATTGAACGATTATTCGATAATATAAAAAAGATTAAGCTTCCAAAGCTTGGTGACAGGAAGATTGTCATCAGTCTGGGGGCCTGTTTCTATGACGGCGTGGAAGAGGCTGACTTTGATAAACTCTATCTTCGGGCGGACAATGCAATGTATGAAAGCAAGCAACAGGAGGGCTTTCAGGCTACGATATACAGCGAGTTGTAGACGTAAACCTTCTATATAAATGAAAAAAACGAATAAACAACATGCATAAAATTTTTATTAAAAATCAGAGAAAATTAATACTTAATCTAAAAATATTCTATTTTATTTTCCCCCTTTGGTGATTATACTAAGGTTAGTCATTAAGAAAGACACGTTTTAAAACAAATTTCACAAAACGGGAGGAAAACAACAATGAAAAAAAGAAAAGTAGTTGCATCAATGATGGCAGCAATGCTCGCATTATCATTGGCAGGATGTGGATCTTCAGGATCTTCAGACTCATCTGACGCTAAGGTAGAGAACAAGGACAAACCACTTTGCTGGTTCAACCGTCAGCCATCTAACAGCTCAACAGGAGAGCTTGACAAAGATGCTCTTAGCTTCAACAAAGATACTTACTATGTAGGTTTCGATGCTAACCAGGGAGCTGAACTTCAGGGACAGATGGTTCTTGATTACATCAAAGCTAACATCGACAAGATCGACAGAAACGGTGATGGAGTTATCGGATACGTTCTTGCAATCGGTGATATCGGACACAACGACTCAATCGCTCGTACACGTGGAGTTCGTAAAGCACTCGGAACAGGAGTAGAGGCTAACAAAGAAATCAACTCTAAACCAGCTGGAACAAACGTAGACGGAAAAGCTAAAGTTGTTAAAGATGCTAAACTGAAAGTTAACGGAAAAACATACACAGTTCGTGAGCTTGCTTCTCAGGAAATGAAAAATGCAGCAGGAGCTACATGGGATGCCGCTACAGCAGGTAACGCTATCGGAACATGGAAAGCTTCTTTCGGAGACAAGATCGACGTAGTTGTTTCTAACAACGATGGTATGGGAATGTCAATGTTCAACGCATGGGCTAAGAAAAACAAAGTACCTACATTCGGATACGATGCAAACAGCGACGCTGTAGCAGCTATCGCAAAAGGATACGGCGGAACAATTTCTCAGCATGCAGACGTTCAGGCTTACCTGACACTGAGAGTTCTTCGTAACGCTCTTGACGGAGTAGATGTTAACACAGGTATCGGAACAAAAGATGATGCTGGTAACTGCCTGAAAGAAGGCGAAGATTACAGATACAGCGAAGAAGAGAGATCTTACTACGCATTAAACGTAGCTGTAACAGCTGATAACTATAAAGACTTTACAGATTCAACAGTAGTATACAAAAAAGTTGCTAACCAGCTTGATGCTAAGAAGAGCCCAGAAAAGAAAGTATGGCTTAACATCTACAATGCTTCAGATAACTTCTTAAGCTCAACATATCAGCCACTTCTTGAGAACTACGATGACCTTCTCAATCTGAAAGTTGACTACATCGGTGGAGATGGACAGACAGAGTCTAACATCACAAACCGTCTTGGAAACCCAGACGAGTATGACGCATTTGCAATTAACATGGTTAAGACAGACAATGCATCTTCATACACAGAACTTCTCAAATAATAAAAGTTCGTAAACTGGTAAATGGATGAAACAATAGAGGGGTGTCAGTGATGATACCTCTCTTTCAATAAGAAAAGGAAGCAGAGCTATGACAGAAGATAAGAATAAATACATCTTATCGATTAATGGCATGAGTAAATCATTCGGTAGAAATAAAGTACTGAAGGGTATCAACATGAATGTGAAGCCTGGAACCATTATGGGACTTATGGGTGAAAACGGTGCCGGAAAATCGACGATGATGAAATGTCTCTTTGGAACTTATCAGAAAGATGAGGGGACAATAATATTAGATGGCAAAGAAGTAAACTTCTCAGGACCGAAGGATGCACTGGAGAACGGTGTAGCGATGGTACATCAGGAGTTGAACCAGTGCCTTGAAAGAAGCGTTATTGATAATATGTTCCTTGGCCGATATCCAAAGAATTCACTTGGAGTTATCGACGAGGGAAGAATGAAAAAAGAAACAGCACAGTTGTTCAGAAAGCTTGGAATCACAGCAAACCTGACACAGCCGATGAAGAAGATGTCTGTATCTCAGAGACAGATGTGTGAGATCGCAAAAGCAATTTCTTACAATTCTAAGGTAATCGTTTTGGATGAGCCTACATCATCCCTGACAGCACCAGAGGTTGAAAAACTTTTCAAAATGATGCGTCAGCTGAAAGCGCAGGGAATTTCCCTGATCTATATTTCACATAAGATGGACGAAATTTTCAATATCTGTGATGAAATCTCCGTACTGCGAGATGGTAGCCTTGTTATGACAAAAGAAAGTAAGGACACAGATATGAACGAATTGATCGCAGCCATGGTTGGTCGTTCTCTGGATAACAGATTCCCGCCTGTTGACAATGAGCCGGGAGAAACAATTTTCTCTGTACAAAATCTTTCAACAAAGTATGCACCAAAACTTCAGAATATTTCCTTTGATATCAAAAAAGGAGAGATCTTTGGTTTCTATGGTCTGGTTGGAGCCGGACGTACAGAACTTCTGGAAACTATTTTCGGAATGCGTACAAGAGCAGAAGGAAATGTATTATACAACGGTAAAGTTATGAACTTTACATCACCTAAGGATGCAATGGACCACGGATTTGCTCTGATCACAGAGGAAAGAAAGGCCAACGGATTGTTCCTGAAAGGCGATATTACATTTAACACTACGATCGCAAACATGAATCATTACAAAAAAGGTATTGCATTATCACATGACAGAATGGTACGTGCAACTGCTGAGGAGATCAAGGTTATGCATACAAAATGTATGGGACCGGATGATATGATCTCAAACCTTTCCGGAGGAAACCAGCAGAAAGCGATCTTTGGAAAATGGCTGGAGCGTTCACCACAGGTATTTATGATGGATGACCCGACCAGAGGTATCGATGTTGGTGCAAAATATGAAATTTACGAACTGATCATTAACATGGCAAAACAAGGAAAGACGATTATCGTTGTTTCCTCAGAGATGCCGGAGATCCTTGGTATTACAAACCGTATCGGAGTTATGTCCAACGGACGTCTTGCAGGTATTGTTAATACAAAGGAAACAGATCAGGAAGAATTATTGAGACTCAGTGCGAAGTATTTGTAACAGAGAGGAGAATTAGAAATGGCAGAAAAGAGCTTTATTATCTCGGCTGAAGAAGAAGCGAAGCTTCTCCAACCGATTGATGAATATGTAGGTAAGATTCAGGAACAGATTGATGAATTGCGTATTGAAGGTACAGATAAGGTAAATACTTTAAAGAACCAGATAGCAATCGCAAAAGAAGATAAAAACTTAAGCAAAGAAGAGAGCGCTAAGATCATTGCGAACAGCAAGAAAGAGCTTGAGAAAGCAGTTGCTGTTGAAAATGAAAACAAAGCAAAGATCAATAAGCTGATCGCTGACGCTGAAGGATATCTCGCTAAGCATTACGCTAACGACTATTACAATGTTGTGGCTAAGAGCTGCGAAGCTGAGATGAAAGACGAAGAGAGCAGATACGCTAAGGTTAAAATGGAGCTTCAGGAAGAGCACAAGAAAAAAGTTGCAGCTCTTAAAGACGCTGAAGAGATCAAAGCAGAGAAATATGTATTAAAGAACCAACTCTTTGATGCGGAGATGACTCACGAATCAAGAGTACAGGAAATCAAAGACAGAAAACATGATGCATATATGCACAAATTCCATTTGATCGACCTTCTGAGAATGTCTAAATTTACACTTTCTCAGCAGTATGCACAGAAGATTGAAAACTACAAATATTCTTTCAATGTAGCACAGTTCTTATACAAGAATGGTCTTTACATTGTAATCATTTTGATCTTCATCGCTCTGTGTATCATTACACCAATCGTAAAGAATACACAGTTATTTACAGCAACTAATATTTTGAATATTTTACAGCAGGCTTCGCCTCGTATGTTCTTAGCACTTGGTGTTGCAGGACTGATCCTCTTAACAGGTACAGACCTTTCCGTAGGACGTATGGTTGGTATGGGTATGGTAACATCTACAATCATCATGCATAACGGAATCAACACAGGTACAGTATTCGGACACGCATTTGATTTCTCAAAGATGGCTCCGGTACCGAAAGCTTTATTAGCATTAGGCGTTTGTGTAATCCTGACAACTGTATTCTCTATGATCGCTGGATTCTTCATGGCAAGATTTAAGATGCATCCGTTCATTTCTACAATGGCGAACATGCTTATTATCTTCGGTCTTGTAACATACGCAACAAAGGGTGTTTCCTTCGGTGCGATCGATTCAGAGATTCCGAGAATGTTCATTCCACAGGCTGGAAGATTCCCGACAATCGTACTTTGGGCTGTAGCTGCAGTTGCAATCGTATGGTTCATCTGGAACAAAACAACATTTGGTAAAAACCTCTACGCTGTAGGTGGAAACCCAGAGGCAGCAGCAGTATCTGGTATTTCCGTATTCAAAGTAACAATGGGAGCATTTATCCTTGCTGGTATCCTTTACGGATTTGGTTCTTGGCTTGAGTGTAACCGTATGGTTGGTTCAGGTAGTGCAGCTTACGGACAAGGATGGGATATGGATGCCATTGCAGCCTGCGTAGTTGGTGGTGTATCATTTACTGGTGGTATCGGTAAGATTTCCGGAGTTGTAACTGGTGTACTTATCTTCACATCTCTTACATACTCTCTGACAATCCTTGGTATTGATACAAACCTTCAGTTCATCTTCGAAGGTATTATCATCCTCGCAGCCGTAACACTTGACTGTCTGAAATATGTTCAGAAGAAATAATTAAATTGTCCTTCCATTAAGTGGATGCATATAGGGGGAGCTGTCGCTTAGACGATTGATAAATCGTGGAGCGGCAGCTCTCCTTTTTGTGTATGTGGTGGAGGGGCGAAAGGGTTTGAGATACTATCTTACGCCGTAAGCGCAGGGCTGGCTTAAGGATTTTGGGCAAGTTGGTGGCTTCCTGAGGAAGTGATGACTGTAATCGGGGATTTTCCCAAAACAGATACTATCCCTCGGGAAAATGATGGCTGTAATTGGGGATTTTCCCAAAACAGATAGCAATAAGTGATTAGTTTGATGACTGCTATTAGAGATTGTTCGAAAACAGATACTATCCCTCGGGAAAATGATGGTTGTAATAGGGAATTCTTCAAAAACAGATACTATTGCTCGGGAAAATGATGACTGTAATCGGAGATTTTTCAAAAACAGATACTATCTCCCGGCGAACGGTCCCAACTTGCTTTAAGTCCCTTAGGCAAGTTGGTGACTTCCCCGGGGAACCATCACCCTGCCGGGGAACCAGTGCTCCCTCGGGGCTCCAGCACCCTGCCGGGGCTCCAGTGCCCTCCGGGGCTCCAACGCTCGCCCTCCCGGCATAAATTACCATTAACTATAAAAACTATGTTGCGCGGGGGCATATTCTGCTATAATAAAAGGCAGAATGACCAAAGGAAGTAAAGGGGATTAGTATGGAGCGTTATAAAGTACTTCTGGTAGATGATGAAGTAGAAGTTATTGATATTATGGAACAAAAGATTCACTGGAATGATCTTGGATTTGAGGTTGTGGGCAGTGCAACGAACGGCGTGAAAGCATTAGAGCTTGTGGAGAAGCTCCAGCCGGACGTTGTGCTTACGGATATTAAGATGCCTTACATGAACGGACTGCAGCTTGCGAGAAGACTGAACGAGGATTATCCGAATATTTACATAATGATCTGCACCGGTTTCGATGAGTTTGAGTATGCGAAGGAAGCGGTGCACTTAGAAATCAAAGAATATATGTTAAAACCGATTAACTCAACAGAGCTGTCTGCAAGTCTTGAGGACTTGAAAGAGACACTGGATCGAGAGCGAGAGGAAAAACTGAATGTAAAGAAATTGAATAATTACTTTCAGGAGGCGTTGCCGAAGCTGCAGTCGAATTTCCTTATTTCTCTTATTGAAGGAAGAGTCGGGGAAGAGGATTACGATCGATTTTTACAGGCGTATCAGCTTGATATGAAGGGGCCGCATTTTTGCTGTGTGATCTTCCATACTTCTGCAAATCACGTGCCGGAGGGAATGGACCCGTTGCTCCTTTCCATGTCCGTAGAGCGTGAGATCAAAGATCGTCTGGCGGAAGAGTGGGAATGCAAGGAATTTATTTACATGGGCAATACGCTTCTTATTTTGGAACTTGATTCAAAGGAGAAGCTGGCACAGGTGACAGATGCCTGCGACAGATTCTGCCGCTGGGCATATCGTATTATGGGAGCGGTCGTTACAGCCGGAATCGGAAATGTGTGCGACAGCCTTCGTGATATCAGCATTTCTTATGAAGGGGCGAGAGACGCCATTTCTTATCGTGTGCTGTATGGTACGAAGCGCGCCATCAATATCGGAGAGATTGTTCCGAAAGAGCAGAAGCAGACAGTGCAGCCGGAAGAAATCAGCATGCAGGAGCTTCTTCGCGCGATCCGTATCGGCGATCCGGAAGAAATCAAGGAGATGGCGCACAAAGAAATTGAGAAAATTTATAAAAATACGGAGACGATCAGCCAGCATAACCTGGCCACATTAGAGATTGTCAGCGGATTTGTCCGCTTCTGTACAAATAACTCACTTGATTTCAATGAGATTTCCGGATATTCGCAAAATATTTACGGAAAAGTATCACAGATGGATGAAAGCTCGCTTACGAACTGGACGTTCAATATGTCTATGGCAATCAGTGACTGTCTCATGAATGCCAGAAATAATACATCGAAAAGACTGATTGTAGACGCCCAGAACATTGTGAAAGACCGATATATGGAGGCTGATATTTCGCTCGACGAAGTGTGTGCACAGCTTGGCGTTTCGAACTCTTATTTTTCATCCATTTTCAAAAAAGAAGTAGGAAAGTCTTTTATTTCTTATTTGACAGATTACCGAATGGATATCGCAGAAGACCTTGTCCTTAATACGGATGAGAAAAGTTACACGATCGCAGAGAAGGTAGGGTATCTGGATGCGAACTATTTCAGTTACGTATTTAAGAAGAAATTTGGTGCTTCGCCTTCCAAATACCGGGCATCTGCGAAAAAATAATGCGCGTGAAGGGAACAGAATAGCGTGAAAAACAGATTGAGAAAATTTTCAAAAGAAAATATAACATTTAACATCCAGTCGATCATCATGTCGGTGCTTATGGCGATCACTGTTGTGACGATCGTTGTTATGGGGTTTTTGCTCTATCACCGTTTCAAACTTGCCATCGATCGAATGACGGTTGCGAATACAGAATCGAACGTAGAGAGTATGGTGGATCGTGTAAATGCGGACCTATTGGATATGCGTCAGATTTTTAATGCAGCGAACTACAATATCGTACAGGAATTTGATATTTCCAGCCGCGAATTTACGGAGCAGTTCAGTCTTCTTTACGAGACAAATTCGGACAAGGTGCAGAGCGTGGCACTGTATGGAAGTGATGGGAAGCTTATCAGTTCTGAGCCGGTGTCGGCGGAGAAGAAAATAGACGTAATAAGACAGGACTGGTACCGGAATGCGGAGGACGCGATTGAAAATATTCATTTCTCCGTTCCACATATCCAAAACCTATTTGCAGACGGCTCTTACCGTTTCCATCGCGTTGTTTCGCTGAGCCGTTATGTGGATGTCAACGACGGTGACAAGCCGCGAAGTGGTGTCCTATTAGTGGATATGAAATATTCGGTCATTGAGGACGTGTTAAAACAGATCAATGATTCTTCGGAAGGCATTTACTATTATCTGATCAGCCGCGATGGAGAAATTATTTACCATCCGAGAAGAGCAGAGATGGACCGAGGGCTTTTCAACGAAAAGAGTGTCGGAACAGCCAAATACGAAGACGGAACATATTCCATTAATGCGGATGGACATAGGGAAAGCATTGTTGTCGGAAGTATTGCATATACCGGATGGAAGCTTGTCGGTGTCGTACCGGAGAGTGTGCAGACTGCAAGCATCAATCGATTCCGTTACTATGTATTTACGACGATTACAATTCTTCTGATGATGCTCCTTTATGGAAATAGATTAGTTTCTCGAAAGATTTCCAAACCGATCCGACAGCTGGAAGAGTCTGTAAAAGACCATGAGGCCGGCGGAAAACCGGACATTTACATCGGAGGTTCTACGGAGATCCGACATCTGGGGTATTCTGTTCAGAAGTCCTATGAGCAGATCGAGACTATGATGGAAGAGATCATCCGTCAGCAGAATGAGCGAAGAAAGAGCGAGCTGGACGCATTGCAGAGTCAGATCAATCCACATTTCCTCTATAATACGCTGGAGTCGATCACGTGGATGATCGAGGCAAACAAAAATGAAGGCGCTGTCGTTATGATTTCGGAGCTTGCGAAACTTTTGCGTGTCAGTCTGTCCAGAGGAAAGACAATTATTTCTATTAAGGACGAGCTGCAGCACAGCCGAAGCTATATGAATATCCAGCTTGTGCGATATAAAGAGCGTTTTAAGATGGAATTTCAGATCGATGAAGAGATTGAAAAATATTGCATTGTAAAATTAGTCATTCAGCCGATCCTGGAAAATGCAATTTACTATGGCGTTGGAAATATGGATGAGGACGATGACGGCAAAATCATCGTGCGCGGCGAGAAGAAAGGCGATGACATTTACATTTCCATTGAGGATAACGGGATGGGCATGCGCGAAGAAGTGCTGGAAAATATTTTGATAAATAATAATAAAGTGCCAAAGCACGGTTCCGGCGTAGGTGTTATTAACGTACATTCGAGAATCAAGCTTATGTTCGGTGAGCAGTATGGATTGGAAGTATACAGCGAACCGGATGAGGGAACGAAAGTAGTGATCCACATTCCGGCAATCTTGCATACGCCTGAGAATGCGGAAATGCTGGAAATGCAAAAATATACGCAGGGGAGGGATTTAGATGAAAAAAAATAAAATAACCTTCCTCGTGCTGGAGACGATTTTGCTTGTGCTGGCATTGTTTTTCGTGTTGAAGATTTTCGATAAAAATGTGCCGGAGAAGCGAGTGGCAGTCATTCTCTCCGAATCAGGTGACAACCGCTGGGATTCGCTTATAAAAGGACTGAAGCAGGCGGCGGATATCAATGATCTTCATATGATCATCTGCAATACGGATGAGATTGACAGTACGGAGACGGAAAAAGAAATCATAAAAGAACAGAAAAATAACGATATTGATGCATTTATCATTTGCCCGGCGCCGGGTGCGGATACCGAAAAAATGATCAAAAAGCAGTGCTCCGGCATCCCATATGTGCTTATTATGGATGAATTTTATAACGGAACGCAGCTGATCAACGGGAAATCTTCAGACAGGTCGTCTCAGAATGGAGCAGCTTCAAAGAATGCGCAAAAATCTCTGGATGCAGTGATCGGGCCGGATTATTATAAAATCGGTGCAACATTAGGAAAGCAGATCGGCAAAAAGAAGAAAACAGTAGGAATTGTAGCCGACTGGCGAGAGTCTGCGGCAAATCGGCAGATGCTCAAAGGCTTGAAAGACGTGCTTAAAGATACTGAAAATGAAATTAGCTGGTGCTATTACCGTCAAAAAGGACAGGACATCTGCGAAAGCGTAGCCCAGAAAAGTGACGTGGACGCTCTTGTCGTGCTGGATCCGAAAGCATTGGAAGAGCTTGGTGAGAAATCGGAGCAAGGCACATACAGAGAGGCAGAAATATATGGAATCGGCAGCAGTGAAAAGGCAATCGTCTTGCTCGATGACGGAGTGATCAATGGCCTTATCATTCCGGATACCTATTCTGTCGGCTACAAGAGCGTAGAAGAGATCGCGCAGAAACTAAACCGCAGATTTTATCGAATCAAAGGTCAAGAGACAGATATAAAGATACTTAGCAAACCAATATTTTCTTTAGATGACAATATGGAAAGGTTCATGTATTCCTATGAGTAAAAGAAATGAAAGAAACAGAAAGTATAAACGTGTGATTGCAGTTACATTGATGCTCACCCTTCTCGCATCCGGATGCGGAAAGGAAAAGCCGAAGTCCAATAATATTCTTCGAGTTGGCGTCGTAACGTACACTCAGGATGATCCATTTATCAATGCCATGACAGATAAGCTGAAAGAAAATTTCAAGGAAATGGAATCCGAAGATTTTAAGATTATCGTGTCTGTGAAAAATGGGGATGATAACCAGCAGGATCAAAATGAGATCGTAGAAGAAATGATTGACGCCGGATGTGATGTGCTCTGTGTAAATCTCGTTGACAGAACGGCGCCATCTCGCATAATAAGAATGGCGAAACAGGAAAGTATACCGATCATTTTCTTTAACCGTGAGCCGGTAAAAGAAGACATTATGCAGTGGGAGAAACTATATTATGTCGGATGCAACGCAGAACAGTCCGGTGTGATGCAGGGAGAAATCGTTGCGAATTACCTTAAGAACCATCCGGAGGTGGATGTGAACAAAGATGGCAAAATACAATATGTCCTGTTGGAAGGCGAAGCCGGTCATCAGGATGCCATCAGCCGAACGGACTATGCGGTAAAGACATTGATTGAACAAGATGTGAAATTAGAGAAATTAAGCTATCAGTTTGCAGACTGGAACCGTGGACAGGCGGAAAATCGAATGACCCGTCTCATCCAGCAATACGGTAAAGAAATCGAGCTTGTCATTTCCAATAACGATGAGATGGCGCTGGGTGCTGTGGCAGCTTGCAGAAAAGCCGGATATAGAGGAAATGACTGGCCAGTGATCTTCGGAATTGATGGGCTTGAGGATGCGCTGAAGGCGATCAAAGGCGGTCAGATGCAAGGAACCGTCTACAACGACAAAGAAGACCAGGCAAGTGAACTTGCAAAACTGTCAGTGGAAGTATTTCGCGGGGACAACAAGTATCGAAGCCAGCTGACGGACGGCAGATATTATGTCTCTGAATACCGACAAGTAGACGAAGAAAATGTAGATGAGTTCCTGGAAAAATAGTTTGGATAGCGAAAGGATAGAAAAATGGACAATACATGGGTAGCACAATTTTATGAAGAAACCGATCCGGTGAAGCGAATGGAAATGCTGGAGGCGTATGGAGATGACGTGGCTGCAGCGGAAGCTGGCGGCGCGGAAGTTAGCGAAGACAAGACCGGTGCGGAAAAAGTCAGCGAGGAAGTTAACGCTGCGGAAGTTGCTGCAGAAGCAAAAAGAAATGCGTACAGAAAAGAATTGTGGGTTGCGCGCTATGGAAAACGCAGACCAAGAAAAGATGAATTTGTCGGAGGTTTTGTGGAACTGAAAGGGATAGCAGAAGCAACTACGATTGATATCGGTGGCATGCGCAG
This sequence comes from Lachnospiraceae bacterium, assembly GCA_030538915.1. GTDB lineage: Bacteria > Bacillota > Clostridia > Lachnospirales > Lachnospiraceae > Dorea_D. Next base: position 17,010 of record JAUNTC010000027.1, read on the forward strand.
AAAACAGGCTGCAAAAATCCTCTCCACATTGGGATTATCCGCAGTAAGACTGGAGGACGAACTGTACAAAGAAGTGCTTCTGGCAGAGCTTCAGAATGCATTCAAGCGTTATTTTGAAGTGAGCCGCGGAGGCAGAGGATTTACTTCTCTCGTATTTGGAATGGGACAGCTTTCTGATGAAGGCGTTGTAAAGAAGCTGGCAGAGCAGATCAGCATTATTGCTTTCAAGGCACCGCGAATGCTCCATATGGAGAAAGAATTCACATTGCTTAAGGAAGCGGCACTTCAGGTTTACAGAGAGGAATATCCGAATAGAGAGCATTTTTTGAATAAGTAATCGTTGAAGAGATATTTCGAATTTAGAAAATCCCCGGCCGGTGCGGACGGGGATTTTGAGTTTATAATGATAGAAATGTAAATGCGCTGTGGAGGGGTCAATGGAGAAAACAAACACAACAAATAAAAATCAAAAAACATTGAATCAAAATTCTAATAAAGTGATAAGTCAAGTTACAAAACAAGTGCAGCAGGAGTTATTCGCGATGCAGGATCTGGGATATCGAGATTTCCATGCCAAGCTTATGCCAACAGTAGATAAGTCTTGTGTGATCGGAGTGCGGACACCGATGCTGAGAAAATATGCAAAGCAGTTTGGCAAGCAAGAAGAAGCAAAAATGTTTCTTGAAGTACTGCCACATCATTATTATGAAGAAAACAACCTGCATGCATTTCTGTTAGAACAGGGAAAAGATTACGAAAAATGTGTAAAAGAACTGAATCGTTTTCTACCTTATGTGGATAACTGGGCGACTTGCGACAGCATGGCGATGAAGATAGTAAAGAAACATTTGAACGAATTTATCACGGAAATATATCGCTGGATGGAGTCTGATCATGTATATGCAGTTCGATTCGGCATCAACATGCTTATGCGCTATTACCTGGAAGATGAGTTTAAGAGTGAATATGCAGAACGGGTGGCAGCAGTCGAGTCGGAAGAATATTATGTAAATATGGCACGGGCATGGTATTTTGCGACAGCACTTGCAAAGCAGTACGATAAGATTCTGCCATACATTGAAAAGAGAAGATTAGATGTGTGGACACATAACAAAACAATCCAGAAAGCAATAGAAAGCTATCGCATTACAGATGAGCAGAAAGATTATTTGCGGATGCTGAAGATCAAGAATAAATAGAGATTACTTGCGGACATTGAAAGTTAAGAGCAAGTAAGAATAGCCCGAAAGCAGTCACGAAATTCAACCCAAACCAAGCTCAAAACCATCGCAATCTATAAAAATTGGTTAGAAAAATAACAAAATCCGAAATTATTTGTTTAATTCATACAGAAAAACGACGAAATATGCGTATAAATATACAGCAAAAATAGTTAAAAATATCGCGTATTTACGCTGTTTGTGTGGCATATAGTAAAAATCCACAAAAAGCAAATAAGTTTTACTTATAGTTCTATCAGATATTTATGTTTGATACTATAGTCTAAAAACGATAGAATCAACTATAGAAAATGCCGGTATGATATTAGAAATATCATCGGTAAACAAAAAAAGAGAGAGGGTAAAAAAATGGAAACAAAGAAAAAAGGTTTTCCTGTGGCATTCTGGACATGTGCCGCATCTGAGATCTTCGAGCGACTTGCTTACTATCTTGGACGTTCATTGATCTTAATTTTCGTAACAGCAACTGTAGCAACTGGTGGACTTGGACTGTCTGATACAACTGCAGCTAACATGCAGTCAAACCTGACAGCATTCTCTTACTTACTTCCATTACTTGGAGGTATCGTAGTTGACCACTATATCGGTGCTAAGTATACTACACCAGTAGGTATGCTTATTGCCGGAGCTGGATACTTCGTAGGTGGAATTTCTACATCTGCAACAGGTGTATATATAATGATCTTCCTCGTAAGTGCCGGACTTGCTCTGTTTAAAAACGGACCGATCATCGGACGTGTTATCACAGACAAAGATCAGATGGACCCAGCATTCTCAATGCGTTATACATTAGTTAACGTTGGTGCTTTCATCGGTACTTTCCTTGTAGGTATTCTTTACAAAGACGTATTCGCTAAAGACGGAGTTCTTGGATTCGCTCCATGTTTCAAACTCGCTGCATTAGCAATGGTATTAGGAGCTCTTTGGTATGTATTCGTTTGCTGGAGATTCCTTGGTGATGTTGGAAAACGTCCATTCAATAAGACAAAGACAGCTGAAGAGTTAGAGATGGATAAAGATCGTGAGAAAAAAGAAGGATCTAAAAAAGAGCCTCTTACAAAGACAGAGAAGAAACGTATCGGTGCTATCCTCGTAGCAGCTATCTTCTCAATCATCTTCTGGATCTTCTGGTACCTTGGATACCTTCCAGTATACTACTACTGGGCAGAGAACATGAACTGGGTAGTTGCAGGATACGAAGTACCTTCTACATGGTTCGACGCTGCAAACTCTATGTTCTGTGTAATCTTAGGACCTATCACAGCTATGCTTTGGAGAAAGCTTGCTGCAAGACCACAGGGAGATATGAGTATCTTCCGTAAAACAGCTATCGGTATTGGTATCATCGGAATTGGATATATCTTCTTCGCAGTTATCGATATCATGAGAGGAAACAACAAAGCCAGCGTATTATGGCTCATCATATTTGCTGGACTGTTAACATTAGGAGAGATGTTCTTCTCACCTCTTGGACACTCATTCATCAGTAAATATTCTCCAAGCCGTTACTTAGCAGTTATGATGTCTATGTGGGGATTTGCAACATTCATCGCAGCTAAGAGCTACGGACCAGTATATGGTATCTTATTTGGAGGAAATATTCCATTCAAGGTTGCTTGCTTCATCGTAGCAGGTATCTCCTTCGTAGCAGCTGTTATCATGGTTGCAATGGACAAACCGTTAGCAAAATTAGTAGAAGACTAAATTTAATATGTGTTAATAATAGGCTATATGATTCGCAAGAGTCATATAGCTTATATAATAGAAAGGGGTATGTCTCATGGACGTAAAAGAAAGATTAAGTTGCCTTAGAAAATTAATGGCAGAAAAAGGAATTGATTTTTATGTAATTCCAACAGCAGATTTTCATCAGAGCGAGTATGTTGGGGAACACTTCAAAGCTCGTAAATTTATGACCGGATTCACAGGATCTGCTGGAACAGCACTCGTAACAAAAGACCGTGCTTTCATGTGGACTGACGGAAGATATTTCATTCAGGCTGAGAAACAGATGGCAGGAACAACTGTAGAACTCATGAAAATGAGAGAGCCAGGATATCCTACACTGGAAGAATACATTGAACAGAATTTACCAGAAAATGGAGTAATCGGATTTGACGGAAGAGTTGCTTCTATGGGTGAAGGTCTTACATATGAAGAGCTTGCAGCTGCTAAAGGCGGAAAAGTTATTTATGAGTATGACCTTGTAGATCAGGTATGGGAAGATCGTCCGTGCCTTTCTGAAGAACCAGCATTTATCCTTGAGGAAAAATATGCAGGCGAATCAGTAGCTCACAAATTAGGAAGAATCCGTGAAGTTATGAAAGAGGAAGGAGCAGATGTACACGTTGTTGCAACAATCGATGACATTTGCTGGACACTCAACATGCGCGGAAACGATATCGATTTCTTCCCAATGGTATTAAGCTATGCAATCATCACAATGGATGAAATGGCACTTTACATCGATGAAAGAAAACTTTCTGACGAAATGAAAGAGAAATTCGCAGCTGACGGTGTAACATTCCACCCATACAATGCAGTTTACGAAGATGTTAAGAAATTGAATGCAGACCAGACTGTATTAGTAGATTCAGCTAAGATGAACTACGCAATCTTCAAAAACATCCCTGCAGAGATGAAAAAAGTTGATAGAATGAATCCGGAAATCCAGTTCAAAGTTATCAAAAATGATATCGAGATCGAAAATATCAGAAAAGCTCAGATCAAAGACAGTATCGCACACATCCGTTTCATGAAATGGGTAAAAGAAAATGTTGGTAAGATGAAAATCACAGAGATGAGCGCATCTGACAAACTGGATGAATTCCGTGTAGAGCAGGGTAATTTCATCCGTCCAAGCTTTGAGCCAATCAGTGCATTCGGAGAGCACGCTGCACTTTGCCACTATACTTCTTCAGAAGAAACAGACGTAGAACTGAAAGAAGGCGCATTATTCTTAACAGATACAGGAGCTGGATTCTACGAAGGATCTACAGATATCACAAGAACATACGCACTCGGCGAAGTTCCGGACATCATGAAAGAGCACTTCACATTAGTAGCAATCAGTAACTTACAGTTAGCTAATGCAAAAATGCTGAAGGGATGTAACGGAATGAACCTTGATATCCTTGCAAGAAAACCATTCTGGGATAGAGGACTCAACTTCAATCACGGAACAGGACACGGTATGGGATATCTCTTAAATATCCACGAAGGTCCTGCAAACTTCCGTTGGCAGTATCGTAAAAACGATACATACGTTTTCGAGCCAGGCATCGTAATTACAGATGAGCCGGGAATCTACATCGAAGGATCACACGGTGTTCGTCTTGAGAACGAACTTCTCTGCAAAGAGTGGCAGAAAAATGAGTATGGCGAGTTCCTTTGCTTTGAACCGATCACATACGTACCGATGGATCTTGATGCAATCAAACCAGAAGTTATGTCTGAAGAGGACAAACGCCTTCTGAACGAATACCACGCAACAGTATTCGAGAAAATCTCTCCATTCCTTAACGAAGAAGAGACAGAATGGCTTAAGAAATACACAAGAGCAATCTAAGGAAAAACATATATTTCCTTCAGGATTAAAATATTTTAACCTCTTTATGAAGCGGGTTTTGTCGCAAATGCGGCAAGGCCCGCTTTCACGTGATGCCAATACATTTAAATGTCCAAAACCTGTATGTGGATAAGTATTGGGAAAAGATGTGGAAAAAGTATAAAAAAATGGGGATAATTTTTGCAAAAAGTGAACCATTTCAGTGAGACAGGTTGTCTTACTTAATGTATAGGGACATTTTATGTAAACTTATAGATATTACCAAGTAAGGAGGATAAAAGGTATGAGGAAAACAAGACGCTGGTTAGCATTGCTTCTCGCTGTTGTTTTAGTCAGTTCGAACGTAATCTATCAGCTTGGCACAGACATGAGCGCAAGCGAATCAGAGAACGTAACTGAAGAAGCAGAGCAGAAGAGTGATTCTACAGAAGAGAAAGTACAGAAAGAAGAAGTCCCAGATACTCAGGATCAGAAAGATTCCGGAGAAGTGACTGTACAGGAATTAGACTCACACTCTAAAAGAGCTGCTTCAGATGATTCCGCAAAAGCTCGTACAGTAGAAAAAGCTAAATCAGCAGAAAAAACTGAAACAAAATCAGAGGAGAAGAAGGAGCAGACAGCGAAAAAAGAAGAAAGCAAAAAAGCTGATGCAACAGATTCAGACTCAAAAGAAACAAAAAAGGATACCGAGGAGAAGTCTTATGAGATGACAATCCAGAAATCAGAACTGGATGGTGGATCAATCAAAGCATGGGGCGCCAACGGTAGCAAAGAGACTGTTACTTATAAGGACAGCAAATATCTCAAGACAATAAAATCCGGAGAAGATTTCCACTTTGAGATTACAGTGAAGGATTCCTTCAAGCTCGATAAAGTAACAAATCAGCACAATAATACAATTCAGCCACAGAAGGTTGAAGGAAATGTTTACACATATCGTGTTGCTGATGTAAAAGCAGATAAATCTTTCCATGTATTATATAAGGAAGAAACTAGTTCAAAGAAAAACGATTCTGACAATGCTAAGTCCGATAACAAGAAGGACGATGCAGACGCATCCGATGATGGGGAGTCAGACTCGAAGGCGGACGAGGATAAGAACGTATCTGCAGCATCTGAAAAAGGTAAGATCGCGACAGTAGCGGATACGGATACTACTAGAACAATCCGAGTTGGCCAGACAGTGACACTGGATTCAAGCGATCGGGAGACTCCATATAGCGAATATACACATAAGTGGACTGTTGCAGATGGAAACAAAGTTAGATTAAACAAAAATAGCGGTAGTAGCATTACGATAACAGGTTTAAACGCAGGACAGACAACTGTTACAGATAAGTATACATGGACACTTCCTTTAAGTTGGAACACTGTTGTGGTCAAGTTTTTTTGTAACACTTGTGGCTAAAAAATAGCTCTTATCAA
>JAUNTC010000114.1 GCA_030538915.1 Lachnospiraceae bacterium
CTTACAATGGAGAGCGTGGAAAACAGAATAAGTTAGTAAATTATCTTTTCTATCCCGTGCATTTGCTGATTTTAGGAATCATAAGAATGTGTCTTGGGATTTAAAGAAAAAGAGGGCGTAAATGTGAATGCATTTACGCCCTTTCGCTTCTATATTTGAGGAAGTCTTTCGTATATTTTCATTTCTTCATATAACTGCTTTGCGAGTTCATCTGAGATGTCTTCAGGCTTGCATCGCCAGGTCCAGTTATCACTCAGCGTTGATGGGGTGTTGATCCGGGCTTCATGTCCGAGACCAAGAAGATCCTGCATCTGTATGATCGCTGTATCAGATACGCTTGCCCATGCACTGCGCATCATACCCCAGTGGTAACCTTCCTCTTTTGTCAGACGAAGATAACGGATCGCATTGGCTGTGTCTTCTTCCGGAGCGGTTTCAAACCAGCCGTTGATCGTCTCATTGTCGTGGGTGCCTGTATATACGATACAGTTTCTTGTGTAACAGTGAGGCAGATAGCCATAACCGGTGTCACGGGTGTCGAAAGCAAATTCTAACACTTTCATTCCAGGGAATCCGGTTTCTTTCAGTAATTGATGTACGGAGTCTGTTAAAAAACCAAGATCTTCTGCAATGATTGGAAGATCCCCAAGTTTTTCTTTTACAGTTTGGAAGAAGTCAATTCCCGGCCCCTTTCTCCAGACCCCATTTTTCGCAGTTTTATCTCCGTATGGAATTGCAAAGTAGGAATCAAATCCACGGAAATGATCAATTCGCAATACATCATAGATTTTCATCTGATGAGCAATTCTTGTTATCCACCAGGAATACTCATTTTCTTTCATATAATCCCAATTGAATAGTGGATTTCCCCAGAGCTGTCCATCCTCCGAAAATCCATCTGGAGGACAGCCGGAGATTTCTGTCGGACGCAACTCTTCATTTAACTGGAACTGTTCCGGATGCGCCCATACATCGGCACTGTCTTCGGAAACATAAATTGGAAGATCGCCGATAATCTGAATGTGATGTTGACCGGCATATGCTTTCAATTTGTTCCATTGATGAAAGAAGAGGAACTGGATTGTTTTCCAAAATAAAATATCCTCCGCAAGAGTTGTCTTTAATTCCTCCAATATATCCGTGTCACGAAGTCTTACCGGTTCCGGCCATTGGGACCATGCAGATCCCCCAAAATGATTCTTGACAGCCATGTATAAGGCGTAATCATCTAACCAGTAAGCTTCTGTCTGCAAAAATGCAGCCAGACTGTCAGCCATGTTTGTAGAAACGTTTCCGACAGATTTTTTTAGAACAGCAAAACGCTGTTCATACTGTAGCTTATAATCTATTTTTCCGGGTTCGTTTCCCCAGGAGAGATCTTCAAAGTCATCACTTTGCAATAATCCTTCTAAAACAAGATCATTAAAATCGATCATATAAGGATTTCCTGCAAAGGTAGAAGATGACTGATAGGGAGAATCTCCGTATCCGGTTGGGCAAATAGGAAGAATCTGCCAGTATGTCTGACCAGATTTCTCAAGAAACTGGATGAAATCACGTGCGGTCTGACCTAAGGTTCCTATTCCATAAGGGGAAGGAAGAGAAGTAATGGGCATTAAAATACCTGCAGCTCTCACCATAAACCCTCCTTTCCGTTCTAATTTATTTTTTTCACACTTTCTGATTTGATCAGTTCATAAGGAATGACTCTGTGAACTGCTTTATAAGGATAATGGATCCGCTGTAACATCAGATCAACGCCTTGCTTGGCCATCTGCGCGGTATCCTGACGGATGGTTGTAAGTCTTGGAACAAAAAAACGGGAGAGGTCAATACCATCATATCCCACAAGAGAAATATCTTCCGGAATTCTTTTGCCAAGATCGAAACTGGCCCGCATTGCACCAAATGCAATGATATCACCAAAAGCAAAGATTGCAGTTAATGACGGGTTGCGCTTTAATAGTCGGAGAGTAGCTTCATAACTTTCTTCGACAGAATAATGGCAAGGTTCATATTGCAGATCCTGCTGGAAATCAAGATGGTGCTTTTTGAATCCGGCAATACAGCCTGTCAGACGTTTATAGCTGACCTGTGTGTCGGATAGATTACCACCAAGGATTCCAATATGTGTATGCCCCTGATCTACCAGATAGTCGATTACTGCTTCAGAAGCTGCAGCATCGTCTGTTGTCAGGGAGGATAAATTCGTAAATTTCAGATCCTTTCCGCTGTTTGTCAGCAGAACACATGGGACAGGGATGTGTTTGAAATCTTTTTCAAAATATTTCAAATCTCCGCCGAGAAAAAAGATTCCTTTTGGATTTTTTTCCCGGCAAAGACTCATAGCATAACTGACTTCATTTGCATCTTCATCCAAATAGCTGACAACCGCCTCTTCATCATTTGCCAAAAGGCGTTGCTGGATCTGTTCAAGAATTGCGTTAAACAGAATATTCTGATTTCCTTTAATAATAATGGCGATAGAAGAAACAGCTCTCATTTTCAAGTGCTTTGCATTGGAATTGGGCTGGAAATTTGTCTCTTCGATAACCTCCATGATCCGTTGTCGTGCTTTGTCACTGACATCCGGATGATTATTTATAACCCGTGATACAGTACCGATACCATATCCGGATAACCGTGCAATGTCCTTAATCGTCATAAGTAAAAATCCTTTCTGTTAACAGTAGTTAAAAAATATACACAAAGTATATTTTACCCCTTTACAGCACCTGCCGCAACTCCTTTGATGATATATTTCTGACAGCTTAAGTAGAATACGATAACAGGGATGATCGCCATGATCAGGCAAGCCATGATTGCTCCCATATCTACACGTCCATAACTTCCTTTCATATACTGTACAACGATAGAAATTGTTTTATATTTCTTGATATCCAGTACAAGATAAGGAAGAAGGAAGTCATTCCAGATCCACATCGCTTCCAGAATACCAACAGAGATATAAGTTGGCTTCATAATAGGAAGTACGACTGAGAAAAATGTTTTGATCGGATTGCATCCATCGATCATGGCAGCTTCTTCAATTTCAATCGGAATTGATTTTACAAAACCGCAGAACATAAAAACTGCAAGTCCGGCACCAAAACCGAGGTATACGATTACGATTCCCCAAGGAGTATTCAGGTGAAGAGAATCAGCTGTTCCGGAGAGGGTAAACATAACCATCTGGAATGGGATAACCATAGAAAATACACATAAAAGATAAATCAGTTTTGTTAGTTTATTCTTTACTCGTGTAATGTACCAGGCACACATAGAGCAGCATACTAAAATTACAATTACAGAGAGGACTGTGATAAATAATGTCCAGCTAACTGCTTTTGCAAATTCATATTTTGTAATACTTGTAACATAGTTTTCAAGACCTGCATAACTCTTTTCGTCCGGCATTGAAAATGGGGAAAGATTGATAAAAGCTTTTCTCTTAAATGAATTCATCAAAACAACAAAAATTGGTGCCACGAAAAGAATGGAGATTACGGTGAAAAAGAGAGTGGCGAAAATACCGCTTTTTTTATTTTTCATTATTGCTGAACCTCCTTATCTCTGGTTGCGCGAAGCTGAATCAAACCAATTGCTACTACAATTATGAAGAAGATCACAGCTTTTGCCTGACCGACTCCCTCAAATCCTACACGACCGTAGAACGTATCATAAATGTTCAACGCCATCATTTCTGTTTGATGCATTGGTTCACCGGACGTCAGTGAAAGGTTCTGGTCAAACAGTTTGAATGAGTTTGTGATCGTTAGGAATGTACAGATGGTGATGGAAGGCATCATCATCGGGATAGTGATCTTGAAAAGACGCTGTCTTGCATTGGCACCATCGATCATCGCTGCTTCATTCAAGGAACCTGGGATTGCCTGAAGACCTGCGATATAGACGATCATCATGTAACCAATCTGCTGCCAGCAGATCAGAATGACCAGACCCCAGAAACCAAATTTTGCATTAAGTTTCAGTGCAAGATCAAACTTTCCAAGAATACCGTCAAAAATCAGCTGCCATACGTAACCAAGTACGATACCACCGATCAGGTTCGGCATAAAAAATACGGTACGGAAAATATTCGTTCCTTTGATCTTCTGGGTAAGTGCAAGTGCAACCGCAAATGCCAGCACGTTGATCAATACTAAAGTAACAATTGCAAAAACAGTTGTGAAAGAGAAGGCATGTGTAAATGTCTTATCAGAAATAGCTTTTGCATAATTTTCAAGTCCTACAAAAGAGGCATCTTTGATGGTCGTAAAATCACAAAAGGAAAGATAGATACCTTCCAAAAATGGAACGACAAATCCGATCATGAAAGCTGCCATGGTAGGAAGTATAAAAACTGGCCAATAACGTTTAATAGATTTTTCCATATTATCCCTCTTTGTATGAAAACAGGGGAGCAGTGAGCTCCCCTGCAATAATAAGTTGTTTTGTTATAAATTACTTGCTTGCTTTGCTTGCGAAGGAGCAGGCAGAAATGCTGGAGAAAGTGACGGTGGAGAAGGACGAATTACAGGTGAGAAATCAGAAGATGAACGAGTTTATCCAGAAATTTCAGGAAAGGA
>JAUNTC010000115.1 GCA_030538915.1 Lachnospiraceae bacterium
CCTAAGTGACAAGTTTTTATTATTTCACTTGTCTACCTAGAAGGGAGCATATCACATATCAGTGCGACAGCCCCTCTACTTAATGTAATAATATTCGCAGTTATTATTCTTCCAGCTTGAATATACTTCCATCTGTTATAGGAATCCCTACCGTTTTATCTGTTAATTTTATCTCTGATGAATTATCTTGAATGAATTTTAATGATTTTCCATCAATTATTTTAAATTGATAAACGCTTTTTTTATCCTCTGTTTCTGCCAAAAGGATGTTCTTTTTTATTTTGTAAGTTCCTCCAATAACAGTTGATGCTAAAATATCATGCTCAATAAAAAATGTCCCCTTATTTTTATCCAGTTCTATTCTAGGAACCAATATATCATCTTGTTTGTGAACATCCATAACGTAACTTTGAACTCCACCGGACTTGTCTGTAAATTCTAATTCAGTGTCAGCTTTTCGAGGATTAGAACAACCCATCAAAAATACTCCAGCTAATATGAGTAAAGGTACAATGTATAATTTTTTCTTCATAAATCATGCTCCTTTCTCTATTTTCATATGGTTTACTAACTATATTATACTATAGATCTTATGTGAAATATACTGCACTTGTGTTTTTAATTGTTAACCTTTTATTATTTGCAAGTTGACATTCTATCGTCAAGCCATTATAATGACTTTGTCAAACTTTTAATTATCATTTCGTAGCTACTTTAGAAGCTACATTACAGAAAGGACTTTTATATGCAGACTACAACAACAAAATCAGCATTTAACACAAAACGAATGGTAGAAATTGCTCTGATCACTGCGATCACATGTATTTTAGCACCGCTTTCAATTCCGATCCCGATCAGCCCGGTGCCGATTTCTTTAACAAACCTTGTAATTTATATTGCTGTTTTCGTTCTCTCTTGGAACGATGCACTTTTAAGCTATGTGATCTATTTACTTTTAGGACTTGCAGGTCTTCCGGTATTCTCTGGATTTTCTGGTGGATTTGAAAAACTTGCAGGACCGACCGGTGGTTACCTCATCGGATTTATTTTTATGACGCTAATCGCAGGACTTGGCGTTGATAAGTTCGGTGGTAAAAAAATTCCAGCCGTTATCGGAATGGTTCTTGGTCTGGCCGTTGCATATATTTTCGGAACTGCATGGCTTGCTTACCAGATGCACATTTCCTTTGTGGCAGCTTTATCTGTAGGTGTTATCCCATATCTTCTCGGAGATGCACTTAAGATTATTATTGCTATGATCGTTGGACCGATTTTAAAGAGTCGTTTAGCAAGCGTAAGATAATTCTTTTGCCAGCCAAATTCTTAGCCCATATAGAACCGTAAAAATAAGATAGCCTTTCGTTACACCACCGAAGGCTATCTTATTTTCTATTTTTTCAATGCAAAAATATTTTACAATACACAGTCATCTATCTTCTTGTAGGTTTTCAAATCATACGCTTCCAGTACATTTCCAGAAATCACATACAATCGATTCCCAATATAGATACCTCTCGTTGACTGAACGCCGGATCCGTGAATCTTTTCTTTCATCTTAAGCTGAAAGCCTTTTTCTTTTGTATAAGCGAACAGGCAATAGAAATTTCCTCCATCTGATTCTGCCGGAAAGGCGATCATGTTTTTCTTCACATCTATGAGCGCTGCTTTATAATCCACTTCCACGGATGTGCTGTATGCATTTTTCAAGATATATTTGTGTAACTCCTTCACATTTTTCTTATTAGAAATATCAAACATAGAAAGCTTCACACCATTTGTCACATCACCTTTTACATCTACATCCATTCCGATACCTAGCAGCAGGTCTTTCCCGTAAAAGTGAAGATAATTGGAAAATCCAGGGATTTTAAGTTGACCGAGGATCTTCGGATTTTTCGGATCTGAAAGATCTACGCTAAATAATGGGTCTGTTTCTTTATAAGTGACAAAATATCCGGTATCTCCGAGAAATCTTGCCGAATATACTCTCTCGTCTTTCGCTAGATTGGTAATCTTTCCTGTCACCTTTAACTTAGAATCCAGGATATAAACTGCATTTGTTTTCCCCTTCGTCACAACCATTCGAAGATATCCTTTATACTCATCAAGAGAGAAGGAATCATTTAATTCTCCTGTAAATATCTTCTTTGCAACGAATGCAAGTTTTCCCTTTTTATAAGAAAATTTACGAAGTGTCATCTTTGTATTATTTCCACTATCATTATACACATCCTCATAGTGGTAAATATTTTTGTTGCTTACATATATTTCTCCACACTCTGTGAAAATAGCTTTGCTATCTGTAACCTTGTCTGTTTTTTTCAGATCGATGGAAGAAATAATTTTATATGTACAGCCGCTTTTACCTGCTGGTAAACAAATATCTTTCGCGTCCATCAACTCGCCATTTACACAAGGAATATAAGTGATCGGATGTTTCTTCTTCCAGTTATCTGGCACATAATATTCAGAGAACAGATATAAATATCCGTCCGAAATTCTGGACGATACATAACTTCCACTCTGTGACACCTCGCTGATTTTCTTTGGATGTGCTTTGTCCTGCACATCGTAGGTAAGCACTTTTGTTCCCTCTGCTTCTTTTCCTTTCAGAGAACCTTTTGTAATATCCTCTATCCCCTCATACGGCTCTTCATCCGAAAAACAACTACATAACAGTACAACCTTTTTATTATCGTCTGTCAGATAAATTTCTTTTACGACCTGACCTTTCGGTGCGTTGATCTTACTGACTTTTTTCATATTTGTTTTTGTATCTACGATAAAAATACAATCCCCGTAATCTTCCGTCACGTATAGATAACGGCCATCCGTCTTTGCCACATCTGCTTCGTTTACACCGTCCTGGCGTACATTTGTAGTGGAATAATCTTTGGATGTATTCGCTACATCTACTGTCGCCTCATACTCGGCTGTTTCTTTTTCAGAAGTTTTATTAGCTGCAAGATACTTACGGATTTCTTTATAATTTTTCGCATATTCTCCCTGATCTTCCTGTCTACTTTCATTTACCGGATATATATCAAGCAAATCTGACTTTTTCTGGTTCTGATATACTGCAATTCCTGCCACCAGTACAACGCAGGCTGCTGCCACACCGACATACTGCCAATTTCTGCGTCTCTTTCTTTTTCGCTCTTCCCATGCCTGCTGTTCTAATTTTTTCTTTATATTTTCTGGCTTTAAGCTATCCGGAACTGCTACATTTTCACTGCCCTCTTCTATTTTATGTAAAAGGTCTCGTTCTCTTTTTTCCATATCGCACGCTCCTCCTTACTCTAATATACACTCCATTTTTTCAAGTCCCCGGCTTCTCTTTGACCGCACGGTATTCGCATTCATCTGAAGCAGCGCACCGATTTCTTTGCTGTTATACCCGCCAAACACCGACAGTGCAATAATGGTCTGCTCCTCCTCCGAAAGATGAAAAAAAGCCCGCTGCACATCTACCGATATTCCAAGATCCGCATCCCAGGTTCCGAAATCGTTTCTCTCCGGTTCTGCCGACTCCATATCCTGCTCCATGCGAAGCTTTCTGCTTCTACTTTGCAATTTCTTCTTACATGTATTTGCCAGTATCGTAAACATCCAGCTTTTGAAAGCTTCCTCTTTCCGGAGCTTTCTAATATTTTCATAACCGGAGAGTACCGCATCACTCACCGCATCCTCTGCATCCGGTTCATTTTTCATCAGACACAATGCAAATCGATATAAATCTTTATAAATTTCTTCATACATCCGCGCGAACGTATCTACATCACATTTCATAGGCAGCCTCCCTCCTGTCAGATACTCTTTCTCTCATCGATGACTTATTGTTTACATATATTAGAGGAAAAATCAAGGAAAAGTGTTGCATTAAAATCTAAAAATAACGGGATAGTTGAATGCAAGAGTAACTTCTGGATGATATAATCTTGTTATATGTAAGCACCATGAATTTAAAGGGTAAATTATTATCATTCAAGTCGAGCATTCCTCAAAGTAAACACAAAGTTTCCTTTGACAGTAAGCAAATTCTACTATGCGTCAAGTGACTACTACGGTATTTTACTATACAATAAGCTCAACCAAGAGAACGGAGGTATTTATGGACAATCAAAAATTTGGAGAATTCATCTTATCATTAAGGAAAGAAAAAAGCTGGACACAACTTGAATTGGCTGAAAAGCTCAATGTTACTGACAAAGCTGTATCAAAATGGGAACGTGGAGTTGGTTTTCCTGATATAAAAATGATAGAGCCTCTTGCAGAAGTATTTGATGTTAGTATTCTTGAAATCATGCGTTCAGAAAAAATGAGCGAACAGCCTATTCCAGTGGAAAATGCCACAGAAGCAATCACTAATGTTATGGATGTTGTTAATTTTCAAAGAAAGATTGAAAGAAGAAACATTTTAATAACAATTACTGCATTTGCAACAATTGTTATGCTATTATTCCTCATTGACACTATGCAATGGGAAGGGCTCGTAATGATATGCGACGGTGTGAAATTTTTTCTGTAAATTTAAATCTTCTATGATAATTGATGC
>JAUNTC010000028.1 GCA_030538915.1 Lachnospiraceae bacterium
TCGCATGAACGAATGGTCCTATTTCTTTTAGGGACTTATTTCACAGCCCCTTTTTTTGGGCTTGTTGGGCGCGTCCCGGGAAGTTCTGGACTTGCTTTCGGTCCCTGAGCTTGTTGGGCGCGTCCCGGGAAGCAGTGACTGCTTTAGGATTTTTCCCTCAAACAGACACTAGCGATGCCTATTTGGGTGGCTGTTTTCGCCCTTTTCTCGATTTCAGATACTCTCCACAGGAATTCTGGTGGCTGTTTTTGAAGTTTTCCCTCAAACAGACACTAACTCTGGCTGTTTTGGTGGCTGTTTTCGCCCTTTTCTCGATTTCAGATACTCTCCACAGGAATTCTGGTGGCTGTTTTTGAAGTTTTCCCTCAAACAGACATTGGCTCTGGCTGTTTTGGTGGCTGTTTTCGCCCTTTTCTCGATTTCAGATACTTCCCCCTCCGTAAGCTCCCAACTTGCTTTACTTTCCTTAAAGCTTGTTGGGCGCGTCCCGGGAATACAACAGCTTCCGCAAGAAACAGCGGCTCCGCAAGAGACAGTGACTTTCCCGAGGAACTAGCTCCCCAAGGCTCCCCAGGCTTCCAGGGCACAAAAAAACGCAGGCTCCCCCGGCTTCCAGGGCACAAAAAACCGCAGCCTTACAAAGCTGCGGTTTTTCTATGAAATGCTATATTATGTTAAATATTCAAAAGGTCGCTAAATACTTTCAGTGCGCCGTCTGTTTCGTGTGCAAGTACGCGCTTAGCAAGTACTTTTCCAAGCTGAACACCTTCCTGATCGAAGCTGTTTAAGTTCCATACGAATCCCTGGAACATTACTTTATTCTCAAAATGAGCAAGCAGTGCTCCTAAAGTCTTCGGATCCAATTTTTCTCCGATGATCATGCTTGACGGACGTCCGCCTTCGAAGTTCTTGTTGCGATTCTCATCTTCTTTACCACATGCAAATGCAACGATCTGTGCAACAACGTTCGCGCATAATTTCTGCTGACTTGTGCTTTCTTCAATCACTACATCTGTACCGGTCTGGCTGTTCTTAAATCCGATGAACTGTAACGGCACAATGTCTGTTCCCTGGTGAAGAAGCTGATAGAAGGAATGCTGTCCGTTTGTTCCAGGCTCTCCGAAGATTACCGGTCCTGTAACATAATCTACCGGCTCACCAAAGCGGTTTACACTCTTACCGTTAGATTCCATATCCAGCTGCTGTAAATGTGCCGGGAAGCGGCTTAAAGCCTGTGAATAAGGCAATACAGCTGTTGCAGGGTATCCTAAAATATTTCTTTCATATACACCGATCAATGCATCTAAAAGTGCTGCATTCTTGCGTACATCTTTTTCTGTAGCAGCTTTGTCAGCAGCTGCAGCTCCCTCTAAGAACTGTGCAAATACTTCCGGTCCAAATGCCAGAGAAAGTACTGCTCCACCAACTGCGGATGTAGAAGAATAACGTCCTCCAATATAATCATCCATAAAGAATGCTGCCAGATAATCATCACTCTTAGCGAGCGGTGAAGTCTCACTTGTAACAGCGATCATATGTTTTGATGCATCCAATCCTGCTTTTGCCAGTGCATCCTTTACAAAGGACTCATTTGTCAAAGTCTCAAGTGTTGTTCCTGACTTCGATACAAGAACGAAAATAGAATGTGCAACATCAATGGAATTCAATACTGCTGCCGCATCATCCGGATCAACATTGCTGATGAATTTTGCTTCCATCTTGAACATATCATTTTTCTTTGCCCAGTTTTCCAAAGCAAGATACATTGCACGCGGTCCTAAGTCACTTCCTCCGATACCGATCTGTACAACTGTCGTAAACTTCTCACCTGCTCCGTTGACGATCTCACCTGCGTGTACTTTATTTGCAAATTCTTTGATTTTCTCCTGCTGTTCTACGTAAAAGGCACGTTTGTCAACGCCATCTGCCTCTACCTTATTTCCAAGCTGTCCACGAGTCAGATGATGCAATACGAGACGTTTCTCTCCTGTATTAATCATCTCTCCGTTGTAAAGCTCTTTAAATTTATCAACTAACTGTGCCTCGTCTGCCAGTTTTGCAAGTGCATCGATTACAGTATCATCTACCTGCTTTGCTGCGTAATTATAATCCAGCTCCTCTGCCATAGAAATGCTGTAGTCCTTTACACGTTTCGCTCCCTGTTCGCCGGATAATGCCTTCGCAAGATCCACATGTGCAACCTTTGCAAGCTCCTGATAAGAAGCAAGGGTATCTGTATTCTTCCAATTAATCATAGCCATAGATTCCTCCTTCATCCTACATGTTTTTCTTTCACTTCAATAGAATACCATACCAATTAAAAGTTTTCAAATCTACAAAGGAAATAGCTAAAATCCTCTATTTTCCTCTCAAAATCATCAAAGTATGCTATACTCTTACAAGTAAATATGCCACACGGAGGTTATCCTTATAATGATGACAGAATTAGAACAGTATTATAATAAATTTAACGAAGAAAAACGATTGAACAGCCGCCACGGACAGGTGGAATTTATTACATCCATGAAGTATATCCACCAGTATCTTCCGGAAGATAAAAGTGCGAAAATTTTAGATGTAGGCGCCGGAACCGGCCGCTACAGTGTTGCCCTTGCAGAGGAGGGGTATGATGTTACAGCCGTGGAACTGGTGAAATATAACCTTGGAATTTTAAAACAGAAAAACAGTTCTGTAAAAGCTTACCAGGGGAATGCTTTGAAACTCTCCCGTTTTCCGGATAAGGAATTCGATATGGTGCTCGTCTTCGGACCGATGTATCATCTTTTGACAACAGTGGAAAAAGTTACTGCATTAAAAGAAGCGCGTCGGGTTCTCAAGGATAACGGCGTCATGCTTGTCGCTTACTGCATGAATGAATACAGCATTTTAACTTACGGATTTAAGCAGAATCACATTTTAGAATGTATGGAAAACGGAAAAATCAGCGAAGATTTCCGCGTACAACCGGAAACTTCCGACCTCTATGATTACGTGCGTCTGGAAGATATGGACGCTTACAATGAGGCGGCAAAGCTCACAAGAATAAAAGTCATTTCCGCAGACGGACCATCCGATTACATGCGCCCGGTACTCAATGCCATGGACGAAAAAACTTTCGAAATGTTTATTCAATATCATCTCACCGTGTGCGAGCGCCCGGAACTTGTAGGCGCCGGATCACACACAGTAGATATATTGCGGAAAACCTTGTAATTTATACGAACACAAGTTTCGCTATCTATGTTATAATATGAACAACTGTAATTAATAAGGGAAAGGGGACTTTACATGAAACTGATCATATGCGTTGATGACAATAACGGCATGATGTTTGACCGCAGACGCCAGTCGAAAGACAGAGAAGTGCGTCACGACATCCTTGCCTATACGATGCCGGAACGTATCTGGATGAATGAATACAGCCTCGGACAGTTTGAGACAGATGATACATCCCGCATTCGTGTTGCGAATAATTTTCTCATTCAGGCAGATGACAATGACTACTGTTTTATTGAGAATGGGCAGTACCTCATTGATGAATACCGACTGACTGAGATTGTTTTATACCACTGGAACCGTGTTTATCCGGCAGATTATTATTTTGACATTGATCTTACCGGATGGACACTGGCAGACACAAAAGAATTTAAAGGATTTTCACACGATAAGATAACGAGAGAGATATGGACAAGATAAAGAAATTTAAATTATTACTTGCGAACCTTCTGCTTGTAAGTGCACTCCTTTTCACAGGATGTGCAGACACAGATGATGGTTCCGCTCAAAGTACTTCCAAGACTACGACTACGCAGGAGAATTCTTCTCACGAAAAATCCGGGCATGGAAATTCCAGTGATGAAGATTCCAATCATGGGGAATCCAGCCATAATAATTCCTCCCGCACGAAGTCGAAGAAGACAACGTGTCAAAAGACGAAGAGTAGCCGCTCGAAGAAGCACACTTCTTCCAGATCAGGAAGATCTCAGAAGAAAGTTACAAGAGCAAATGTCAAGATACCGAAGTACTCCGGCTCGCCATACGTGAAGGTACACAACAATGTACCTTTTTTCAAAAAGGCAGATCTTACGAAAAAAGTCTTCGAAAGATACAGTCGTTTAGATGCACTTGGCCGCTGCCGCACCGCATTTGCGAATGTATGTAAAGCAACGATGCCTAAAGCGAAGCGTGGCGCCATCGGCATGGTCAAACCGACCGGCTGGCACACAGTGAAGTATAACAATGTAGATGGCAAGTACCTCTACAATCGATGCCACCTGATCGGCTACCAGCTCACTGCCGAGAATGCCAACGAGCAAAATCTTATGACCGGAACGCGCCACCTCAATGTTGACGGTATGCTTCCATTTGAAAATATGGTTGCCGACTACGTAAAGGAGACGAATAACCACGTGCTCTACCGCGTAACGCCGATGTACACCGATGATAATCTCTTAGCGGACGGTGTCTTAATGGAGGCAAAGTCTGTGGAAGACAAAGGAGAAGGCATTTCCTACTGCGTATTCGTTTATAACGTACAGCCGGGGATCAAGATTGATTATGAGACTGGTGAAAGCTCTGCTAAAAACCGTTCAAATGAGATGTCAGAGCATTCGACTTATCACAAGCGCAAATCTACTTCCGGCTATGCTACTTCCGGCAGCTCTTCTGTGAAAGCGACTTATATTATAAATGAAAATACAAGGAAGTTTCACACGCCGGATTGTCGCAGCGTAAAGATGATGAAAGATAAGAATAAGAAAAGATATACCGGAAAAAGAAAGGCCCTTATCCGTTCTGGATATGAGCCTTGCAAGAATTGTAATCCGTAGATTATACATGACTGGATACAAAAAGGAGCTTATAGGCTCCTTTTTTAATCCTCACTTTCTCTTCACGATCTCGTGTGGCGCACTGTACCACACTTTCCTGCTGCTTTTCGCATTTCCTTTTACAATGGCTTTCACAAGCTTGCAGATCGCATCCACCTGGTCTTCCATTCGGTTGTCCACCGTTCCGTAGATCTTGCCGGAAACTATTTTCCGATGCATCTCTTCGCTGTTATTGATGCCTAAGATCACAGGTACTTTTAAGTCCTGCTTTTTATAATAATCGTAAATTCCAAGTGCCATATCGTCGTTGTTACAGATCACTGCCTCTGTGTTCTTAATAGTGTCTTTATCTAATTTCGCAAATTTTTCATAAGCCAGTTCCCGCTTCCAGTTTGCAGTGAGATATCCCCTCTGGTGCAGTGGCAGGCTTTCGCTTGCCTTTAGAAATCCATTCGTTCTTCGGATCGCATCGAAGTGGGTTTCCTCACCTTCTACAAGGACGTAATCGAGTTTACCATTCTGATTGCGGTCTAATGTTTCGCTTTTTTCCTCCCACAGCTTCTTAAGCATTTCGCCCTGTATGGCACCGGCTGCTTTCGCATCGGTACCAATATACCAGACATCTTTGGCAATCTCCATGTCTTTCTTATCCACCTCACGGTTAAATAAGATTACCGGAACGTTTGTCTCTTTTGCATCATTCAATACATTTGCCGCAGATGCCGGCTCCACCAGATTTACAAGCATTACATCATACCTTTGCGCAAACATGTACTGCAGCTGCCTTTCCTGCCGTTTCGTACTGCCCTGAGCGTCATATATTTCATATGAAATTTTCTTTCCTTCTATCTTCATCCCCTGTATCGTACTTTCCAGATCATCAATATAATGCTCCATAAATGTATCATCTAGGTCATAGGCCGCGATTCCTACATGAATATATGCGTCTTCCTTTTCCTGCATATTGAAAAGAATGAGCAGCGCCAGAAGCAGAACTACCAACGCAGTCAATATGAGATTGTATTTACCTATTCGTCGCTTCATATCTACTCCTTTTACCATGCGAGCAATGCATCATACTTGCCGCTCTCGATGCCTGCTTTGTCCATTCGCACCGGCTTTAGTGCAATGCTCTTTAACTGATCGGAAGTATGCATCATCCGAATACTTTCATATGCCAGTTTGTAAATGTTTTCCACATAAATTTCTTTTTTTGCTCCGGTTTTCACCTGTTTTCTAAGTGTTTCCGACACCGGCAGTCGATAAGTTTCTTCTTTTACATTCTGAAACGATGCCGTATACAGAAATTCCTCTTTCATAGAATCTGTGATCGCCAGCACATTTTTATTGTTATACCCGCCTTTCTTTCTCTCCAAATATTCTTCCGGGTATACGAAAATAATTCCCTTCGATTCGTTTTTTTCTTCTTCCTTCCACAGTTCTTCCAACTCATTTGCTAACATTTTCTTTTTATACCAGACATCTAACCGGATATTTGCATTGGATGCATAATCGTGCATGCCATCCTGGATCT
The DNA here is from genome assembly GCA_030538915.1 of Lachnospiraceae bacterium. Taxonomy (GTDB): domain Bacteria; phylum Bacillota; class Clostridia; order Lachnospirales; family Lachnospiraceae; genus Dorea_D. The sequence goes on from JAUNTC010000028.1 coordinate 6,364, forward strand.
GTGAAAGCTCTTTCTTTGTGTTCTGTGGCAGCACGAGCGTGATCGTCGTCCTTTTCGCTTTTTGCCCAGCGTCTTTCATGTAACCGACGGAGACAACTGCGATCAAAAGAAGTAATACGATCAAAAGCACATGTTTTCTTTTACTCTGATTCATCGTTCTCCTCCAGCTTCGGTATTGTGATTGTTGCCGTTGTTCCTTCATCCAGCTCACTTTCGATCGTAATTCCATACTCCGTGCCGTAGATCAGCTGGATCCTTTCATTTACATTACGTACACCGATTCCCGACCCGCGCTTGCTGGAAACGACTTTATTATGCATGATATAATCGATTTTTTCTTCTGTCATACCAAGCCCGTTGTCCACAACATCTATTTTGATATTTTCATCTTTTTCGTAAATATTGATCTCTATCTCTCCGTCATCGTACATGCCTTCCATTCCGTGGTAGATAGCATTTTCCAGAAGTGGTTGAATGGAAAGCTTCGGGCAGAGATATTTCAAAAGTTTCGGATCGGCATTTACCTGAAATTCAAATTTATCTTTGAATCGGATGTTTTGGATCGCCAGATAACTGGTTGCATGCTCTAACTCTTTTCCCAACGGGATCATATCTTTCCCCTGACTTAAAGATGTGCGGAAAAATTTAGCAAGGAGGGATACCATCTCTCCGGCTCCTTCGTACTCCTCACTCCGGATCATCCATATGATAGAATCCAATGTATTATAGAGGAAATGTGGATTGATCTGAGACTGCAAAAGTTTCTTTTCCATCTTCTGCTTTTCCCGCTCATTTCTTCGGATTTCTTCCATCTGCTCCTGCAATTTGTCAGCCATAATATTGAAATGGGCACTTAGATTTTTTAATTCGCCGATTCCTTCCTCCTTTGCCTTCGCATTATAATTTCCTTTTCCAAATTCCTGCATTGTACGAAGCAGACGATAAATCGGATCAGTAAAGTTACGAAAGATTAAGATATCTAAGAAGATTAAGATCACGCCCACTAAGAGCAAAATGATCCACGCCACATAATAAAGGTTCTGATTTTCTATATTGCTTCCGGACATGGAATTGACAAGAACAAGATTCCATCCGGTGTAACCGATCTGCTGCCGCTCGATGAGATTTTTCTTTCCATTTGCATTGTTGATCTTGTAATTATTGCAGGCAAGCGCCGCCTGCTGCGTATGCTCCTTATAAAGTCCGGAGACGATCTCTTTCTCAAACAGATGATACAAAATGTTCTGACCGGCATCTAACAAATAGCAATATGCCGATTTTTGATTTTCATAATGAGACAGAACGACATCGACCGGATCTGTGTAAAAATAAAGGCAAAGAACTCCCGCCTTCATATTTCCATTTTCCACATATTCGATGTAGCGGCTGATCTCATACACATATTTTGCATCTTTCGCATCTACAAGATATTTCTTCCCATAGTGGATCGTCTCAATATTATCCTGTGCCTTACGAAACCAGTCTGCTTTCTTCACTTTAGCCGCCGAAATCTGCTCCATCTTTTTCGACCGCCACATCATTTTACCGGCGGCATCGTACACACCAACACCATAGAGGACATCCGCCTCCTGCTCAAGTCTCTTTTGCATCTGCTTTTCAAATGACGTACCTGCCATGTCATATGTCTTAATGTCCTGATAATAAATGGAATTTATAAGTGTGTTCATATCTTCAATTTCCATCTCCACACTCTGTGCCAGCGCATTTTTCTGTCTGCCCATTTTCTCGATCTGATCCTTCTGAAAATAAGAGGAAAAGTAATAGGAAAATAAAAGCATACAACTGACGATGCAAATTGCAACAGACGCCGACATGACGATTGGAAAAACGAGACGGATACTTATCTTTTTTTTATTCATCCTGTACTCCTTCCGTCTTTCGATATTTCACCGGCGACACGCCACAGTTTTTCTTAAATACATAGCTGAAATAATTTGGCTCTGGATAACCAACCATAGTCCCGATCGCATGACTCTTGTAATCGGTCTGCAATAGCAGTTTTTTTGCATCTTCCATTCTGCGGGCGATCAGATAGTTGATAAATGTAGTCCCTGTCTCCTGTTTAAATATTTTTGAAAAATAAGATGTACTCACATGAAGCCTTGTACAAACTGACTCCACACCAAGATCTGGATCTTTGAAGCTCTCTTCCACGATCTTTTTCGCATTTTCCGCCAGTATGACATTATTATCGACCTGTTTTTTCTGAATGAGTGAGCGAATGAGCTGGCAGTAATTATAGAGCCAGTGGTCAAGTTCTTCCCCTGTTGTGAGAGAAAGAATTTTCACTGCCATCTTCTTAGAACCTGCAAATTCCGGATCCGAAGTGATCTGATATTTCTTATAAAACCGGGCAAAAGAAAAAGAAATCTCGAGTATAATGATCTGATATTCATTTACGTTATAACGACCTTTGTGAAGCCACGTAAGAAGCTCTTCCACCTGGCATTTCAGTTCCTCTTCGGTGCAATGAGTAATGTTTCTTCCGATTGCCTCTACCTGCGCATTCCAGTTGTCTTCCATTCCGGAAACCGGCAGAATATCATTGTAATAGGTATAGCTTTCTTCCGGCATCACAAGATTGTAATTGAGTGCTTCCATTGCCTCTTCATATAAAAGCGGCATTTCCGAAAGTCCTTCTTTACAGCTGCTGATCCCACAGGATATTTTTGCATCGAAAATACGCTCGATCAAAACAGCCGCCTCATCCATCGCTCGGGTAATTTTTCCGATACTGTGGAATTCCTTATTCCCAAGAACAAAAATCTCTTTATCACCCATACCAAACCGATGTACATGGGAAATCTTTTCCATTGCTTCTTTCAGCATTTCTTTCATAGACAATTCATTTAAAACGTCCTTTTCCTCGCCTTTTCTTACTTTCACGGCAACAATTAGATACATCGGATCTTCAAACGAAATCTTCAGGCTTTCGATCTGCCGATGCAGTTCTTCTTCCTCCATCTGCTCTGTCACAAGACGCATGAAAAACTGCTGCCGAAGAAGAGGCAGACTCTCTGCATAGGCGTGCTCTAATCTGGCGCGGTTCATACGCTCATCGTACTCTTCCGTAAGCTTTCGATGCATATCTGTCAGGAGCTTCTGCATCTCCTCGTAATCGATCGGTTTCATAAGATATTCTGACACCCCGTAACTGATCGCTAAGCGGACGTATTCAAAGTCATCCCATCCCGAAAATAAAATAACCTTTGTATTCATATAATTTTCGTGAACATTCTTCGCAAGCTCGAGACCGTCCATAAAAGGCATCTTAATATCACTTATCACAAGGTCCGGATGAAACTCTTCCATAAGTTCCAGCGCTTCTTTTCCGTTCTGCGCAGTGCCTGCAACAATAAAGCCAAGCCCTTCCCAGTCGATTCCTTTCTCCATTCCATATAAAATCTTTTGTTCGTCATCCGCTAAAATAATTCGAAATGTTCGCATTCTACACGTCCTCATTTATTTCATCTATGTTTCATTATTATTCATTGCCACAATTGTATCACACTCTTACACTTGCACAAAGAAAACAAGCCGATTTTCTTTTATAAAAATCGACTTGCCTTATTTTTTTGCAATATCTATTCTTCCACTGCCTGGCCATTGATGCTGGCAAGGATTTTTTTCATAAACTCATCATTTAATTTGTATTTATGCTTAAATACAACATATGCAAGAACAACTCCGATCGTCGGAACTACACACATAAGCAGACGAATGGAATTCTGTGTTGCAAGTGACTGTACTGCATTTGGAATGTATCCGGTAAGCTCTAATACAAATCCAATTGCAAGAGATGTAAATGCGGCTGTAAACTTCACGATCAATGTCTGTAAGGAGAATACGACTCCTTCATTTCGGTTTCCAAGCACATACTCACCGTAATCTACAACGTCTGCCAAAAATACGGTTGCGCAGCCAAGTTCCAAACCTGTTCCTGTTTTTACGATCACACCTGCGATCGCTGTCAAAGCGATGTTTGTCGGGCATACAAATCCTACGATCAAAAGAAGAATAAGTCCGATTGGTGGAAGCACACAGGCAAGTAAGAATGCTTTCTTTCTTGAAAGGATCTTTGTCACTTTCGGGAAGATCAAAAGTCCAACTACTTCTGCCACAGAGGCACTGATCATAAATGCAGATAACATTCCGGCGTTGTTGCACACATAACTAAAATAATATGTTGCCACTCCCATAATTGCCTGAATTGCCACATTATATAAAAGAATCAAAAGAACCGCCCATCTTAACTGATCATTTTTCTTGATAACTGTGAAAATATCTTTAAATTTCATCTTCTCTTTTTCTTCCACATTATGCTGGATCTTTGGAAGATTCAATACGCATACAGCCATTGTGAAAATAAATGTTGCTGCGATGATCAATGCGAATCTATGATATCCGATATAATCGCCGCCAAGTCCTTTGATGATCTGTACACCAAATCCAGCGATGATCAGAGACTGTCCGATACTTGCGAAAATTCTTGGCAGTACAGAAATTGTCTCACGCTCCTGCGGATCCGAAGTCAGGTTCGGGATTACAGACCAGTATGGAATATCCATGATCGTATATGTCATTCCCCATAAAACATAGATTACAGATGCAAACACGCAAAGGCTCACGCCTGATAAATGAAAATCTGTAAATACAATGACAAATACAAAAGCATTGATCAAAGTTCCGATCACGAGCCACGGTACAAACTTACCGAAACGGCTTCTTGTATTATCAACAATCATTCCCATGAACAGATCATTAAATGCATCCCAGATCTTTGCAACGAAAAACATCGTTCCAATGAATGCCGGTGCAACTTTAATGATATCTGTAAAATATATCATAGAAAATGTTGCGATCATACCATAGATCAAATCTTTGCCCAATGCTCCAAATGCAAAGGAATATTTTACTTTTCCAGGAATCTTGCCCTGGTATACTACACTGCTTTTACTGTTGTTCATATCCATTCCCTTTATCTCCTTCTCGTGCCATTCTTTACACATACTTTTCTTTCACTGTTGTAAATATTAACACCTGAGAATGGATATGAACATTTGATATTCTATTTAGAAAATATGATTTCCTATCTTCTTTATTTTGATGCTTTTTTATATTTGCGTGGCACTTTCGTTTTCGCAAATACTTGTTTTCCTACCTTCACTTTTTTATTTTTGAAGGTTACAGATCTTAATTTCTTACATCCGTAAAATGCTTTGTCGCCAATGTATCGTACGTTTGCGCCGATCACTGCGGATCTTAATTTCTTATTTCCTTTAAACGCCTTCGCACCTACTGCGGTAACTGCATATTTCTTTTGGGAAATGGTGATCGTCTTTGGAATGTTAAGACGTGTCTTCTTTGCGTTTGAAATTCCGATTACTTTCACCGTTCCGCCCTTTAATGTCACACTTGTCACTTTATATGCAATGCCACCGGAAACTACTCTGCTGCCCGGTTTGATCACACGTTGTGCGGCAGTTCCGACTTTCACTTTACATGTTTTGATCACATTGCCGACTTCCATCGTAGATGCAACTGCGATCACCTGAGCCTCGCCGTCTTTCACACCTTTTACGATACACTTATTGCCAATCTGCTCCAGTCTTACTGCCGGGTCGCTGCAATAATATACCATATCTACATCTTCCGTGTTGTTGCTTGGGAATAATGTCGGGCTTAATACCGTGTATCCGCCTTTCTTTATTTTCGCTTCCAGCTTATTCAGGTCAAATCCATCGCAGGCTACATCTTCATCTTCAGAAGATGCAACATGGATCTTACAACTTGCCTTTACTTTTCCGTCTTTTGTCGACGCCGTGATGCGAGTATCTCCGACACCAAGGATCGACATCTCGCCGTCGCCGGTCATTTTTCCGACCTTTGGATTGGAAGACTTCCATACAAGCTTGTTCGTTCCGCTCACACCTCCGATGACGCGGTATGGGATATTAATAGTATCTGCATCGCCTTCCTCTACTTCCGGGCCATTTTCCCAGTAAGTCGTTGCCTTCTCGTTGTATCCTAAAATGATCGCTTTCACCGGTTTGACTTTGTCTTTTCGAATCCATTTTGCCGTGATTGTCATATTTTCGTAGACAGCCATATCTTCATCTACCCGGTAGCTATATTTGCCATTCTTTGCATACCAGCCTTTGAGTATATAGCCTTTTTTCTTTCCTGGATTTGGGAACTTCACGTTGTCACCTTCTGCTACGTTCTGTACAGAAAGTTCTTTTTTACCATTTAAGAAACGGACCTTGTAATAATGAAGTTTCAATGTCTTTACATTTTCGTCTACCCATTTCGTACGGGCTTTGATCCAGTTTTTCAACTGATCTACGCTGTCCTGGAATGTTTTATCATTCTCATCTGCATCATAATTATTTCCAAAGAGATAAGAATTGTACTTCATGGAGCTTCTGATCTCTTCTGCGTATTTGTCGATCTGTCCACCGTCTCTTGACGCCTCTTCCATGACTGCTTTGATCTCTGGCCAGCGTTTAATCACTGCATCTGCAAATGCCGGATCGCGGAACATTTTTTCATACCAGGTAGAACCATTCTGGGTCCATCCTTCACAGTTGTACTCTCCGTATTCATTATTTCCCCATGCGACATAATCGAAGTCCCACAGCGGTCCCCAGAACAGTTTCCCGTTTCTCGGTTTGTATAAATATGTACTTGTGCTTCCAAATGCATCACCGTTCATACTGAATTCCTGGATCCAGTAATAATCAACTGCGGATGGAATGTCCATATAATCCCAGTAAGATTTGTCGCCCTTTTTAAAATTCTTACCGTAAATGGCATCTTCGGTATCCTGAATATAATTTTTAATGTAATTATACTGCGCCTCATTTTCATAATCTTCAAATGACGGACTCTCGATCAGGAAGTTTGCATCTCTTCTCGTACGGATGATCTTGCCGTCATCGTCGTTGTAAGGAGACATGCCAAGTAAATATCCACCTGTGATCGTCGGCTCATCGGTTGCTGCCTTTGAAGCGTCATCTTCTTCCAGATCGTCAATATCAACTCTTGACTTTCCGACACGTACATGCTCACAGAGCATGTAGCTTCCGTAATATTGTCCGTTCATTACGACATCTACGTAAACACCCTGCGGTGTGAAAGGCATACCAAGCTTCTGACCCATCCAGTAAGTGATCTTGTTGCGGATGTGGCTCGGATCAAAATAATCCGCCAGCAATACCCAATGCTTGTTTTTACCCATATTGAAAAGGTCTGTCTTCTTTTCCAGTTTAATCTTATATGGATTCTTGCTGTTTCCCCATGTGGAATTCCCACGACCACGGACGTAATCCAGCTTGTATGTCTCGCTTTTAATATTGTCTGTCTTTCCTTTGTCACTTGCAAATTCACAAGTGTAGCCTTCCGGAATTTCCAGCTTCATATCTCCATAGCACTCGGTATCATGTGCCTGGTCATGGTTCATCGCATCAATACTTCCCTGTGTCTCATCAATGTTAAAATACACTGTCGGAAGTGTACTCTTCGCAAATGTGACAGAACGCAGAGCCATTCCTGTCGTCTGTTCCTTTTCACTCGGAACAAGCTTAAATGTAATCTTATGCTTTCCGGTGATCTTTTGGTCTCTTACACTTGTTGTGAGCACTTTCGTGAGCCACTTTTTCGCACGCTTCTGTACCGCCGGTGTCACCTGTGCAAATGGCGTCTCACTGTCATCTAAATAAAACTGAATGGTTGCATTGCTTCCTTTGGCAGATACTGCATCTACATCTACTCGCCCAATCGTTCCATTGCTGAAATCAAACTCCTCTGCGAATGTAAATACACTGTTTGCCACTTCTTTTGAATCCCCGGATACAAGCAAGCCTTCAGCGTCCCTGTTATATTCTGCCTTCACTTGTTCCGGATTTGACACGGTAAATTTCTGTTCATTAAAAAGTGCAGGAATCTCGTTCTTGCTGAACGCATCCGTTGTCTTGGTCTCTCCTGGCGTCTTCACATGCCTTTCTGTACTCTGCTTATTCACGCTTGCCTTCTCTTCGGCCTTCGCTGCCGTCGGAATCATCGTCGCAGATAAGGCTGCTGCCAGCGTTACCGCCAGAGCTCGCGTCACAAATATCTTATTTTTCATGGCCTTCCTCCTAGCTGATTATTTATAAAAGGTATCGTTCTTTTTTTAGAATACTTTATAGAATAATAGACTACAATATAACTTTGCATATCTTAAGAAAGCCTTCATGAAATATTAAAAAACGCCTCCGCAATGCTTTGCACTACGGAGGCATTTTCCTCTGTTATTTTGATTGTAATTAAAGCTTCACACTCTTAGTTTTTGACCATGTTGAGTAATATTTGCTTCCTTTTACGTTCTTATATGCACGAACGCGCACGTAATATTTCTTATTTGCTTTCAGCTTCTTAATTGTCTTCGTTGTTGCTTTATAAGAGTTTACAGTCACTGTCTTTGTTGATTTCTTAGAGAAATTCTTTGATGTGCTGTATTTGATCTGGTAACCGGATACACAGGAGCTGCTCTGTTTTGTCCATGTTACTTTCATCTGCTTTTTACCTTTTTTCAAAGATTTTACAGCAGATGCTTTTGGATTGATCTTGTAAGTTGCAAAAACTGTACCCAGATATGTATTCTTTCCAGTAACTTTTACTGTATATTTTCCAGGATATACACTCTTTGTATAAGAAATCGTATAATTATCTTTGGAAACAACTTTTCCATCCTGGTTCTTTACTGTAACACTTGGGCGGATACTCTTACCTGTGTATGTGTAAGAAGTTTTTCCTAATTTTACAGATGCAATTGCCTTCTTTGTTGCGATTGTTGCAGTTGCGTTAAGAAGTGCATCTTCACCTTTATGATATTTTGTATCCCATGTGTAGTTGAAAGTTCTGTTCTTTGCATCTTTGAAGGTGATCTTCTTTGTTTGCTGATCATAAGTATATCCATCGTCTTCTTTTACTGTAACTCTTGATGGATCAGAGAAAAGATCCTTTAATGCGATCGTGTTGTTAACAAGTTTGCTTTCAGGAACTGCAATTGTCGGAGTCTGTTTTCCAAGAACAAGGAAATTCCAAGTTTCTTGATTTTCTCTTCCTTCCAAATCTATTTCTTTCACATGGTTTTCATCAAGCTCTACGTTTCTTACGCTTGGAGCTTTGTCAAAGATAATACTTTCTACACCTGCATTTTTTGCTTTTACTGTATCGATTTCCTTATATCCAGTAAAATCAATATGTTTCATATTTGAAATATTTGTATTTTCAATATCCAGTGTTGCAAGCTTTTTATTTTTGGAAATATCAAGCTTTTTGATTGGTGTACCAGTTACACAAAGAGAAGCAAGCTTCGGATTCTTTGTTACATCTACACTCTTGATTGCTGTATTACGAATCTGTAAATGTCTCAAATTTCTCTGATTCGACACATCAATGGACTTAATCGGTGAGCCGTCTAAGTAAATTTCAAACATTTTGTTTGTATGTGAAAAGTCAAGTTTTTCGATCGGTGCCGCCTCAATCTGCTCTTCTTCCCATGTGATCGGATTTTCATAAGTCTGTTTACAGTTGTAAAATGCTGCCAATTCCTTATTACCGGAAAGATCCAGTGAATGGATGTTTGTTCCGGATACACGCAAATGTCCAAGTTTCGGATTCTTTGTAAGATTAATACTTGTAATCTTATCATCTCCGGTCAGGTAGATTTCATAAAGCTTTGGATTCTTTGTTACGTCTACAGAAGATACGTCTGTGTACTCCAAGTTAAGTGCAAACAGTTCTAGATTTTTCGTTACGTCTACTTTTTCGAGATTTGTATTGTTTGCGTCCAATCTTCTTAATTTCTTGTTGTTTGAAAGATCCAGGTTGCTGATTTTTGACATAAATACATGAAGCTCTTCCAGCTCTGGATTTTTCGTTACATCAATCTGATCGACATTTGAATATGTAATATCTAAATATTTCAGCTTTGGATTCTTTGTTACGTCGATAGATGATAATGTATAAGTCATATTAAACTCTTCATCCATCTCATTGATCATACCCAAATCCAATCTTTCCAGCTCTGGATTTTTTGTTACGTCCACTTCACTTACATGTGTACTGTTAAGGTTCAGTTTTTTCAATGCAGAAAGATATTCTATTCCCTTCACACTGCTGACCTCTTCTTCCGGAAGACTGACTTCCTCTGCCCCTTTGATCTCTGCTTCAGATAATTTCCCATCTAAATTGCTATCAAAGTTTTCTCTCACATAATTGCGAAATGTTTCATCCGGGAAGTTTGTCTCATTCACTTCCACTCCTGTCTTTGACGGTTCTTCTGCGTGTACCTGTCCAAGTGAACCGCCTGCCACCATTACACCAGTGACCATGGCCATGACTCCAAGCCATACTTTGAGATTTGATGTTGCCTTTCTCATTGGCATACCCTTCTTGTAACTTAATAGAGTTTATTTTTATTATCATAACATATTTTGAATGTCAAATATATTCAAAATCAAAAATCTCAATTCTATTTTGAGATTGTTAATTTTTTGTCGCGCTTTGCTGTAGTTGTGCTATAATATACCATAAATCAAATAGTCGTTTAACATTACAGGAGGGATTTATCATGATGGAAAGACTTAGAGCAATGCGTGAACCACTCAAATATGTACAAGGCAGAGATGCGCTTTTGAAATTCCAGGAAGAGATGGGATATATGGGCAAAAGATGGTTATTTGTCTGCTCCCGAAGCGGATACAAAGCCTGCCACGATAAGATTGAGCAAAGCTTTGGCGATTTAGACGATTACAGACGTTACGAAGTCTTCGGCGGCATATCCAGCAAAGGTGAGATTGCCAAAATGGAAGATATTGTAAAAGAAGATCGAATCGATACCGTTGTCGCCGTCGGCGGTGGAAGCGCAGTTGATACTGCAAAAGCAACTGCTTATTATACCGGCAAGCACATCGTTATCATCCCTACCGTTGCAGCAACCGATGCACCTTGTACCGGACTGTCTGTAATTTACAATGATGACCATAGTTTCGATAAATACTTATTCTATCCTACAAACCCAGATGCAGTTATGGTAGATACATGTGTCATTGCAAATGCACCTGTAAAATTCCTTATCGCAGGAATGGGGGACGCACTTGGTACTTATTTTGAGGGTCGTGCATCTATTCGTACAGAATCTGCAAGTCTTGAGGGAACAGGTATTACAAGAGCCGGTCAGGCACTTGCAAGACTGTGCTATGACACACTTCTTGAATATGGAAAGCAGGCTGTGGAAGCTTGCAAAGTACATGCCGTAACTCCGGCTTTGGAAAATATTGTAGAAGCCAACGTATACTTATCCGGTGTCGGTGCTGACAACGTAAACTGTGCCGCTGCACACTCCTTCTACAACGGAGTCACTTCTCTTGGAATCGCACATGCCGATCACGGATGCTGTGTTGCACTTGGAACACTTGTACAACTCGTTTTGGAAGGTGCTACAAGGGAGGAATTCGAGGAAGTTCAGAACTTCTGCTTAGAAGTGGGACTGCCTGTCACACTTGAAGAAATCGGCGTTACTACTGCCGAGCAGGTAAAGACCATTTCCGAAAATGCCTGTGTACCAGGCGAAACGATCCACAACCTCGCCGGAGATGTACAACCGATTGAATTGTATGATGCAATCATGCAGGCAGACGCCTTAGGCAAGATCGCACTCGGAAAATAATGTGTAAGTCAAAAAATCAGGAGACGCATTTTACGCCTCCTGATTTTTTTATTGTATTTCTTATCTAACTACTAATTCTCTGTCTTTTGAAGCCTTTGTTACCGGTACTTCTACTTTTACAGATGCGTTGTCGATCGCTACGCTATATGTTTTGTGGATCATACAGTTTACAGGATCTTCTGTTGTAATTACAACTGCAAGTCTGTGTCCTGGCTGAACGGTATATCTTGTAGCATTGATGTAGATGTTATAATTGTGATATTCATCTTTCTTAAGCTCAATACTGTTCTGTGCTGTTTCCGGTTCATATCCTGCTTCCGGATTGCAAAGATCTGCAAATGCTCTCGCAATCACACGATATTTTTTATGTACGGTTTTGAATTCTGCCAGATCAAATGCCGGAAGATCTCCGCCAAGGTTGATTCCGCCTTCTTTTACGATATCAACCGGAACAACATTTCTCTCCGGATCAGTTGCCTGGATACTGTCAAACTCTTCATCACATACATCACAGAGAAGTACAGCCACTTCTACGTCATCCATCTTACCGGAAATCTTGGAATCACCAAGCTTCATTGTCAATGTGTCTACATCGTTTCTGTTTTCCGGATGGAAATCGCAGGAAGCGTCTCCCTCTTTTAATGCAGCCTTCATCTCCAGATGAGAAGTTCCCTGGATCGTAACTTCTTCCTCAAATGGTTCTGTTACGAAGCACATGCTCATGTTTGTAGATTTCTCTGTCATTACATCATCAAATGTCGGTGCGCTGACGTTTGCTGCTTCCCAGTCTGTATCGATCACTGTCTCTCCAGACTTCGTGCTTGTAAGATTCATACTTGTATCCATCAGCCATGCATCTTCTTTTTCCCATCTATGCTGGTCATAGTTTGTCTGTGCAAGTACTTCCGGCATTGCTTCTACGTCATTTTCTACACCATACAGATAATGGGAAATCCATTTATTTACAACATCATCATAAAGCTCTCCGTTTACGAGCATTCCGTAGTTTTTGCTTGGCATTGTCAATGTTACATGAGGTCCTTGATGTACAATCGTTCTTACAGTTGTACCCGCTTTCTTGAAGCTTCGATACATCATTTCAAACTGTTTTGTAGAAACGTTTTCGTCATTGAGTCCCTGTACGATCAGCGCGCTACACTTGATCTGATCTGCTTTCAGACGATAGTTTCCGCTTCCCCAGAATTCCGAATCATAATCGAATCCGCATTTTAACTGTTTCAGACTTAATTCATGGTGGAATGCTGCGATATCATCTTTTTCTTTGTCTGTTAATGTCTCATCGTTGTAACGGCTTGAGCAGTAGTAAGCAAGGAAGCTGTTTAATACTTCTTTTGGCCAGTAACGCTGTGCACCCTGCTGGTTCTGCTGGCTGTACCAGTCTGAAATTCCGGCTACCGGAATGATTGTCTCAAGTCCTTTTACACCTGTTGTTGCAACTGCGTATGGCATTGTTCCTGCATAAGAAATTCCTGTCATTGCAACTTTTCCGTTGGACCATTCAGCCTTTGTCTCGATTGTTCCTGTACGATCAGCGTAAGCTACTCGGTCTCCGTGAAGCCACTCTACTATGCATTTAAATGCATCTCTTTCGTAATCGGAACCAACAAAGTTAAATCCGTCAGATCCAAGTGCTCCAAATCCTGCACTTAATACAACTGCGAAACCACGGATCAAATAGTAATTGTAGTGATCCAGGTTTTTGTAAACCATATTGTTGTTGTTTCCCTTATCCTCATAATACCAGTCTTTCGGATCTGCTTTTAATGCCAGTTCCATTGGGCTGATCACACCGCTTGGAACACGCGGATCTACTTTGTGATCAAGATCTGCAAAATCAAATTTGCGATATTCTTTGTCCTGCACTTCTTTCATGTGCTCATAGCCATCTACATTGATTCCTGTACAATATGGGCTTGCTTCATATAATGTAGCTGCCTTATAGTTTCCTTCTACTGCACTTCTTGGAACCTGGATCATTGCTTTAACCAGATCACGTTTTCCGTCCCCATCCATATCGTAATCTGACTCAATATATACACAATATCTTACAATGTCAGATGTGCTTGCATCATATGCTTCTCCACTTTTTCCGTCAGTAAATGGAAATACCGGCTGTGCCATCCCATTTTCAAATACTGGCACGTTACATAACTTTTTCTCTTCCATGGTAAACCTCTATTAAACCTATATTTTCTATTTCATTATTATTTAATTACTAATTCTCTGTCTGCAGCTTCTTTTGTTACCGGCACTTCTGCTTTTACAGATGCATTGTCGATTGCGACACTGTATGTCTTGTGGATCAGACAGTTTACAGGATCCTCTGTTGCGATCACAACTGCAAGGCTGTGTCCCGGCTGAACAGTATATCTTGTTGCATTCAGATAAATATGGTAGTTATGATATTCGTCTTTCTTAAGCTCGATGCTGTTCTGTGCAGTCTCCGGCTCATATCCTGCTTCCGGATTGCAAAGGTCTGCAAATGCTCTTGTGATCACGCGATATTTCTTGTGAACGGTCTCAAATTCTGCTTCATCAAATGCCGGAAGATCTCCACCATTGATGATTCCGCCTTCTTTTACAACTTTCACCGGAACAATATTTCTCTCTGGATCTACTGTCTGGATACTGTCGAACTCTTCATCGTATACATCGCAGAGAAGTACTGCAACTTCTACATCGTCCATTTTTCCGGAAAGCTTAGAATCGCCAAGCTTCATTGTCAGTGTATCTGCATCGTTTCTATTCTCCGGATGGAAATCGCACTCCGGATCTCCGTCTCTTAACGCTGCTTTCATCTCCAGGCAAACCGTTCCCTGAATTGTAACCTCTTCTTCAAATGGAGCTGTAACGAAACGTGTTCCCATGTTTGTAGATTTTACACCCATCACGTCATCGAAATTCTCAGCACTGATGCCTGCTTTTTCCCAATCTGTATCGATCACGGACTCTCCGTCCTGCGCACATGTAAGCACCATCTGATCGTTCATCAGCCATGCATCTTCTTTTTCCCATTTATTCTGATCAAAGTTTGTCTGTGCAAGTACTTCCGGCATTGACTCTACATCATTATCAAGGTCGAATAAATAATGAGAGATCCATTTATTTACAATATCATCATAGAACTGTCCGTCTATTAAGATTCCGTAGTTTTTGTTCGGCATCGTCGGTGTGATATGTGGTCCCTGATGTACGATTGTTTTAACAGTTGTTCCAGCCTCTTTGAAGCTTCGATACATCATCTCAAACTGTTTTGTAGAAACATTTTCATCATTTAATCCCTGTACGATCAATGCGCTACATTTGATCTTATCAGCATTCAGACGGTAGTTTCCGCTACCCCAGAATTCCGGATCATAGTCAAATCCACATTTGATCTGCTTTAAGCTTAACTCATGGTGGAATGCTGCGATATCGTCTAATTCTTTTTCAGATAATGTCTCGTCATTGTAACGGCTTGAGCAGAAGTAAGCAAGGAAGCTGTTAAGCATCTCTTTCGGCCAGTAACGCTGTGCGCCCTGCATGTTCTGCTGGCTGTACCAATCTGAAATTCCGGCTACCGGAATGATTGTCTCAAGACCTTTTACGCCTGTTGTTGCAACTGCAAATGGCATTGTTCCTGCATAGGATCTTCCTGTCATTGCAACCTTTCCGTTAGACCATTCTGCTTTTGTCTCAATAGTTCCTGTACGGTCAGCGTAAGCTATACGGTCTCCATGGAGCCACTCTACAACGCATTTGAATGCATCTCTTTCGTAATCAGAACCTACGAAGTTGTATCCGTCAGATCCAAGCGCTCCGAATCCTGCACTTACAACGACTGCGAAACCACGTACCATGTAGTAATTAAAGTTCTCCAGGTTCTCGTATACCATGCTGTTGTTGTTTCCTTTGTCCGGATAATACCAGTCAGCCGGGTCTGCCTTTAATGCAAGATCCATTGCACTGATAGAACCGGTCGGAATACGAGGCTCTGCTTTGTGATCAAGCTCTGCAAAATCGAATTTACGATATTCTTTGTCCTGCACTTCTTTCATATGTTCGTAACCGTCTGCCTGTACACCTGCACAGTACGGACGTGCCTCAAATAAAGTCGGTGCCTTATAATTTCCCTCTACGGCACTTCTTGGCACCTGAATCAGCACTTTGACAAGATCACGTTTTCCGTCTCCATCCATATCATAGTCTGACTCAACATACACGCAATATCTTACGATATCTGATGTCTGCGCATCATACTTTTCTCCACTTTTTGCATCGGTAAATGGAAATACCGGCTGTGCCATTCCGTTTTCAAATACTGGCACTTTGCTATAACGTTTTTCTTCCATGGTAAACCTCCAAATGTCTAATCATAGCTTTCTATGATTTCACGTATTTTGTCTTCAAACTCAAGTATAGACTTTATTCTAAAAAAAAGCAATTGTTATCCCTTAAACGTATGCATCAAAACTCATACAACCATTACTTTTCTTCTTTTTCTTCTCCGTGCAGCATATCTGCAATGTCTCCACTCATTTTTCCAATATCTTTTGGTACCCTTGTTAATAGATAAATGACCGGTGTGAGGAAAAATGTTGCCCCAAGAGCAATCGCGAAAAATACGTTTGCGCTTCCATTACCGACTAAAAATAATACGATCGATATAAGATATAAGGCCGGAATTGCAAGTGCCGCAATAAGAGCAATGATACGTTTCATATTCATGATTATCACATCTCCTTCTTTTCATTCTAATTATGATTATAGGTTCTTACATTACATTTTTCAATGGCTTCCTCGCCCATCTCTTGATGGATAAAATGTATCTATGGTAGTATGACTTTTAATTTCACAGATTGCGGATCAGATTTGTAAAGCTTATTTGGAAATGAATATGAAATAATCAGGACCACCCGTCCAACGGGTGGTTTGCTCTAGGGCTATAAGCCCTTGTTA
>JAUNTC010000116.1 GCA_030538915.1 Lachnospiraceae bacterium
TATATGAAAAACGATTGCAATATCCGGTAAATATCACAAAAACGGATGCACGGATTGCGAAGATTATTGCATCACAATACGGTGGCCCGGATTGCAATACCCTACAAATTACCGGGAAGCCCCATTTTATAAGGGTTTCCGGCGTTTTTTCATGAAATGAAAAAGTTAAAATACAGCCTATTTTTCTCCTTATCGTAGGTGATCCCGTCCACGATCGAGCGCAGCAGAAGACCTTTCCGTTCGTAAGATTCGGTCGGATCCTTCAGGATCTCACTGACAGACTGGATCTCCTTCAGAAGAGTTTCCCTGGCATGGCTGTCGGAATCTTCCGGCTGTGTGGCAGCAGTGGCGGTATCGATCTTTTCTAGCAGTTCTTCCCGGCTCTCCTTCAGGCGGCGCCGGTTCTCTTTGTATTCCTCCAATGTATCAATCCCGTTTTCGTATGCCAGCTTCACCCTGGTCTCTTTCACAGCGATCTGATCCAGTTCCTGTCGGAGCAGATCCAACTCATCGCTTTCCTTCTGATCCGGAAGATTCCGGACGGTATACGAGAAATCAGCTCCGGCGAGGATCCGGTCGAAGTAGTCGCAGACTGCAGCTTCCGCTTTTGCCGCAGAGAGCGACTGGGATCCCTTGTGGAATCCCTTGGAGTATTTCCAGCACTGGAAGTACTTGTAACTTCCGGAACCAGCCAGAGCGAGCGTAGAGCCACACACAGAGCATTTGAGCAGACCAGACAGCCAGTGCTTACAGGCAGAGACGTTTCGCGCCTTGGCGGGACGCTTGCGGGCTCTCATGAGGGCAAGCCGTTTCTCGAACCGTTCCTTTGACAGCCTAGTTTCGTGACTGCCTTCAAAAGAGATGCCATTCCAGATTACTGTGCCGGCGTAGAATGGATTCTTCAAGATGAGATTTACGTTCCGCTGTTCGATCATATTTCCCCGCTTGCTCCGAAAGCCCAGGTCATTGCACTTTCTGGCAATGGCGGTTTCGTCCTGATCATAGAGATCGTACTGATCCATGATGTACTGGACAATCCGGTATTCGTTTTCGTTGATCACAAACGGACGTCCGCCACCCACCGCATCATATCCCAGACAGGGCGTGGACTGGTAGCCATGCTTCAATGCTTTTTCTTTCATGCCACGGATCACCTCGCCGGATAATCGGATCGAGTAGTATTCGTCCATCCACTCGATGATCCGCTCGATCAGCGTGCCGAAGGGACCATCAATCAGTGGTTCGGAGATACTGATCACATCTACGTCACTTTTCTTCAGTAGAGATTTATAGACGATCGATTCTTCCTGATTCCTGGCAAACCGGGAATACTTCCATACCAGGATCACATCGATCGGATGCGATTCCTGCTTGGCGATCCCGATCATCTCCTGAAACTTCGGCCGCTTATCCGCATGCCGCCCGGAGACGGATTCCTCGAAGATAAAATCTTTGCTGATGATGATTCCGTTCTTCTTGGCATAATCCAGTAAGAGCCGCTGTTGTGCATCCGGGGACAGCTCTGTCTGATCGGCGGTGCTGACACGGATATAGAGAGCACCATTTCTTAACTTTGCCATATAAATATCACCTTCCTATTATATGTAAAAATGAGTACAAAAATAACAGCCAGCGAGAGAACAGGCGTTCCGCTTGCATAGCTGCTCCGAAGATGATACAATATTTTTGCGAGTTAGGGTATCATTCTTCGGAATGTTACTTGCCGGTTCCTGATTCCCGTCAGGAGCCGGTTTTTTATTAATCTATAGTTCGGTTCAAAAGTTCTATTAAAATTAATATCCAACAGCAGTAGCACCGTACTCTGCCTGATCTTTTGTAAATCCTTCGTACTGTAACTGATCAATCAATCCAGAACGTGAAAAAGAAGAATGGTTGATATAACTTTCAGCTACTTTTGCAGCCTGTTCATTCCAGTCAGCGCCACAATTATCTACTGCAAATGTTGCAGCTTCATTTGAATAGCCTTCGTATTCCAACTGTTTCACCAGACCTTTGTAAGAAAAACCGGAATAATCCAGATAACTCAAAGCTGTAGCTAATGCATTCTGTTCTTCTTTATTTGCAGAAGCAATGGCTTCTTCTTTGGCTTTCTTATCCGCTTCTTCTTTTTCGATTGCAGATAATGCTTTATCAGCAGATTTTAATGACTTCTTCAATGACTTTTTAACAGATTCATCGGTTACAGCATCCACTTTTTTGACAGCATCTTCGTAGAGATCGCGCGTTGCTCCATCAGCAAGGGCACCGTTATCGGAATCCCAGACGGATGCAACTGCTTCTGTGGCATCATCCTGAGCCTGTTGGGCTTTTGCAGCGGCTTCAGCTTCGGCTTTTCTTGCTTCAGCTTCCGCAGCCTCCATTTCTTCATAAGGTTTCATTTTTTCTTTGTAAGCTTCGTATTCTGTTTGGATAGAATCAAAAGCGGCAATAGCAGTATCATAATCCTCCTGGGACTGAGCCAGAGAATCTTTCGTAGTTGCCAGTTCCTTTTCAACAGCTTCTTTTTCGGAAACAACTCTGTTGTAATCTTCCTGGCTGATGCCGCAGGCACATAAGGATGTGCTTAACACAGTAGCGAGTAAAACAGTTACAATTTTCCTTTTCATAGAAAATTCCCCCTTTGTGAATAATATTTTTAACATAATTGTACAATTTACGACAATACCATTCAACAAGAATCGTTCGACATTTATTACATTCTTTTCATAATTACCAGATTCGGTATAAAATACACCACATAGTTATCAACATTCTGACACATCCCGTACTTATTCCGATAAAAGACCAGGCATTCTTCTAACACTTCCTCTGTCACTTCCAGATACTCTGCAATCTCAAATCGATTCCGGCATCCGTGCTCATACGCTTTGATCAGACCGAGCAACCCGATCTGCTTGTTATATGCCCATGCTCTGGCGCGGAGCTCCTGCTTTCTGTTGGAGGTATCGCTCTGATCGAGGATGTTTCCATAGCTTGTGTAGTGGTGTCCCAGTTCTTCGGCCAGGACGCAAGCTTTTTCTATAGAGGTAGAAAGATCTTTCCTGATAGCAACGCGAAAGCCTTTTATGCGTCCGTTATTATATTTCAATGGTTTTTCTTTTACGATAAGCCCGTTTTCAGAGGCTTCCGATAAAAGAATTTCATAAGAATTCATAGGTTACCTCCTGAAATGCTTAAAAGTTATCGTCATCCATGATGTCATCGTCAGATGTATCGGTTCCGGCTGGCGATGATATATCGGTACGTGCATGGGCAGCGTTTGCCAACGACTGAGAATATAATGAAAGCTGTTTTTCCAACGCTTTGGAACGTTCCCACTCTTTTTCTAGTGTAAAATCAACCATTTCTTTGCCGTGTTCATCGAGAGCACGGTATTTTTTTATGATGCTAAATTCCTCAAGTGAAACGGAATTTCTCATAGTAGGCATTTGAACAGCATCCTGGAACAAGTAATTCGCATCACATCCAAGAACTTCCATAATTTTAAACAAAATCGGTTCCTTGGGGGAACTGACCTCATTTTCATAATTTGAAACGGCACCAACAGTAACTCCGATAGAGTTGGCAAAATCACTTCGGGATATATTTTTGCTTTCGCGTAACTCTCTTATACGGCTACCTACACTCATTAAGCCACCTCATTTCCTTTTATTTATATGAGTATTGTATTTTATAAATCTTGGTATGTCAATATAAAATAACAAGAAAATTATTAAAACCATATTGACAAAACAAGAAAGTTGTTATAATATTCAGAGTGACAAGAAACTTGTTATACAGAAAGGAGGTAACAAGATGCGTGACATAACAGAGTCAAATAGTATTGTTGCGATTCGAATGAAAGAAGTAATTCGAGAAAAAGGACTAAGACAGGCATCTGTAGCAACGAAAGCTGGTTTTACAAGCCAGGAGCTGAATGACATGCTGAATGGTAGAAGAATTATGCGCGCAGCAGATATTGCGTCGTTGATAAATGTTGTAAAAGATTTTGGTATCGATGCTAATTATCTTTTTGGAATTGAGAAAGGAGCGTGATAAGAGGTGAATGAATTAGGAAAAACCATATATGCAATTCGCGGAACAATTATTCAGAACAGCGAAAGAAAAATGGCCGCTGAAAAGGCATTAGCGGCCATAAAGGAAGAGTTGCCGGCGGAAGCATTTACCTGTGAAACCATCGAAGATGTTTTACAACTGGCAAAGGATATTGCATATGCAAGTCCATTACATTAAATTTTCCGAGATATCTTGCAGGGTTTTCGCAATTATCTGCTGGGCGTTTTCGGGTCTTACCGTTGGACGGATAGCAGCATGATCAGCATATGAATTTAGATTAATTTCAATATGCTCTTTGTAAAGTTTACCAGATGCTTCATAAGCAATATCAAATACCAGAAAATCATATTTCTCACATAATTTATAAGCATCCTGAATTGCGGAAAGCATCCTTTCGCCAGGATGAAGATATGTACCTGAAGC
>JAUNTC010000117.1 GCA_030538915.1 Lachnospiraceae bacterium
GGTGCTTGTAATTATAATTGAACGAATCGCATGTAAAGGCGCATGGATGTAACTGTGTAAAAATCCGGTTGACAAATCTGCTGAAAATGTAGTATATTATTTAGGCAGTTTGCAAGCGGATGTGGCGGAATTGGCAGACGCGCTAGACTTAGGATCTAGTGTCCCCGACGTGCAGGTTCAAGTCCTGTCATCCGCATATAAGAATGAAACCCCTCTTGGTCCGGGAGACCAAAGAGGGGTTTTTCTGCATGATAAAAAGTTTATCGCACTACATATTTTCGTACAAGGCAGCTTACTACGCCAAGTAAGCACAGTGGCAGCAGGGAGGTGGTAAGTCCTCCATAAAGCTCTAATGCACCTTTTACCCCTTGCAGTGGGGCAGGGGAGGAAGGAATCAGGCTTCCAAAATGGAGAGAAAGATAGGCGCCTGCGTAGATAAACAGGAAAGAAAACCATCCCTTGCCTTTGTCGTAACGTTTTCCACGTTTGCCATAAGTGCGGATACCGAAGAGTACAGTGAGAAATGCGATCACTTCTACAAGAAGCAAAAAGAGAACGACACCTAAGTAAGCGCCCAGTGTGTAATTCTTCTGCGCGATGGCCGTAGCGACATTTCCGTAAGCCGGTGCATGCTTCAAAAATGTACTTCCAAGCAGATAAGAAATAATTGCGATCAACAGTAACGTTCCGGCACGAAGCAAAAGATTCATAGTCTTGCGTGTAAATCCGGCTACCGTTTTACCGCTGCGTTTTGCTCCTTTCCTTAATGGAGACAGCAGCTTGGAAAGCTTCACATTTGGAAACTTCAGCTTTTTCTTGCTTCTATTACCCGATCTTTGGTTTGATGCATTTTGCCCGGATGGTTTTTGGGGGACATCATCAAAAGAAGTAGTATAATTTTCTTCAATATAGTCGATGTGCTTCGTTGTATCCAGATCGGAAAGGTTGGAAAGTACATCTTTATAATTATCATCCTGATCGGTAGAAATGTCTGGCAAATCTCCTTCGTAGATGACTTCAAAATCATCATCGAATATATCTTTTTTCTTGTTGTCTGTAGTTGTATTCATAATAAAAACCTCCTGAAACGACTTACATTGTAGTATGTATAAGCGCAAGTTACAATAGAAATCACAAAAAGTTTAGGAAGACATAAGGTTTTCTTTAGATTTGCGTTTGTGTATAATAGAGAAAGATAATTGAAGAAATGGGGAGTAGTGACAATGTATATAGATGGAAATAAAATCGAAGGCCTTATTTTTGATATGGATGGTCTGCTGCTTGATTCGGAGCGGATCGTACAAAAATCCTGGGAGATGGCGGGAAATGAACTTCAGATCAGGGGCATGGGTGCGCAGATTTACCATACGCTTGGAATGAATGCGAAAAGCCGTAGAGAGTTTTTTGAACAGAATGTAAAGAAAAATTTCCCTTATGAGGAATTCAAAGAACTTACGCATAAATATTTTTATAAAATCACAGATGAGGAAGGCCTGCCGGTGAAAAAAGGAGCAAGGAAGCTGTTGGAGTATGCGAAAATGCATGGCTATAAAACGGCGGTAGCTACTTCTTCTGGCAGAAAATATGCCGAACAGGTTTTGAAGGAAGCGAAGCTTTATGAACTGTTAGATGGTGGTGTCTATGGAGATATGGTGTCTAAAGGAAAACCAGACCCACAGATTTATCTGCGGGCCCTGGAAAGTATCTCTGTGAGATCGGAGAATGCGCTTGCTTTTGAGGACGCACCAAATGGAGTGCGCTCAGCTGTAGCGGCCGGGATAAAGACAATTATGATCCCGGATTTAGTCTCTCCAACAGAAGAAATATCAGAAATGCTTTACCGATGCTTTGATGATCTCGGAGAAGTCATTTCTATTTTAGATTAAGTTGTTTTTGGTTTGCTTATTTTGACCAGCGGCCGGATGCTCCGCATGGAAGAACGAGACCTGAATTTGAAACCGGAAGACCGATTTCTTCTGATTCTACATGTCCGTGCCATGGTGCAAGCTCGGTTGCGATCATATACGTAAGCACTGCCGGTGCAAGACCGGTTGTGTAAGAATTTACAAGGAAGAATAACGGATCATCAGAGAGGATCTGAGTACATAACTTGATGAGTGGATGGATAGCATCCTCGATCTTCCAGATTTCACCTTTTGGTCCTCTTCCGTAGGATGGCGGATCCATGATGATGGCATCGTAGTGATTGCCACGGCGGATCTCACGCTCTACGAATTTGACGCAGTCGTCTACAAGCCAGCGGATCGGTTTGTCCGATAAGCCGGAGGAGGCGGCATTTTCTTTCGCCCATGTGACCATACCTTTGGAGGCGTCAACGTGTGTGACATTTGCCCCGGCAGCAGCTGCTGCGAGAGTCGCGCCACCTGTATATGCAAAAAGATTTAATACTTTGACCGGTCGCCCGGCATTTTTAATTTTCTCGGAAAACCAGTCCCAGTTCGTTGCCTGCTCCGGGAAAAGACCGGTATGTTTAAAGCTGAATGGCTTTAAGTTGAAGGTCAGATCCTTGTAATGAATCTGCCACTGCTTTGGAAGGTCAAAGAATTCCCATTCTCCGCCACCTTTTTTGCTGCGGTGATAATGTCCGTTCGGATGTTTCCAGCCGCGGTCTTCTTTTTTTGTATCCCAGATTACCTGCGGGTCCGGGCGAACGAGAAGGAAGTCTCCCCAGCGTTCTAATTTTTCCCCTTTACTGCAATCTATTACTTCATAATCTTTCCATTGATCTGCAATCCACATAATAAAAAAACCTTTCTTATGATTTGTTAGCGTATTTTTTCATTAAAGATTATAGCATGAGAGAAACGAAAAAGAAAGCCTATAGAATACATCAATAATAGCATTTATATATTAAAAAACTCTATTTGAAGCAAGTGAATATACTTTATATAATGTAGTAAGAGACAAAATGCGAATCGTATATATCAATGGGGGAATGAATATGCTGATCGATACACATATGCATGAGATGACGTATTCTAAAGATAGTTTTCTTAAATTAGATGAGATGGTCCGTATAGCCAGACAGAAAGGGCTGGATGGAATTTGTATTACGGATCACGACGATATGGGATTGAAGGAATATGCGGCTGAATATTCCAAGAGGGAGAATTTTCCTATTTTCGTAGGGATTGAATTTTTTTCGCTGCAAGGTGACATTGTAGCTTTTGGGATTGAGGATTATCCGAAGGAGCGTGTGCCGGCCCAGGAATTTATCGACATTGTGAAGGCACAGGGCGGTGTATGCTTTGCGGCACATCCGTTCCGTAACAATAAACGTGGTCTGGAAGAAAATTTACGCAATGTACGGGGGCTGGACGGACTGGAAGTGTTAAATGGGAGTACTTCGCTGGCAGCCTGCTATAAGGCGGCCGAGTATGCGGAGGAGCTTGGGCTATTTACACTTGGATCCAGCGATTGCCACGTGCCGGAGAAGGTTGGTGTGTGTGCCACATATTTTCCGGAAAGAATAGAGACGATGGATGAATTCCTCGCAGTATTTAAAAAAGGAGAGATGTGTCCGGCTTTTTATAAAGATGGACAATATCATATAATAAAAAATAAAAAATCTATTTACCTTTCCGCACATCAATGATAGAATATATCTATAAATGTTAAGGGAAGGCATGAAAGGAGAATCATCATGATTACAGTTAATGCTATGGGAGATAATTGCCCAATCCCGGTTATAAAAACCAAAAAGGCAATGCAGGCGCTCGAAGGCCCGGAGACGATCGAAGTTTTAGTGGACAATGAGATCGCAGTTCAGAATGTGACAAAGATGGCTCAGAGCTCAGGTGGAACAGTAACATCTGAGAAAGTTGCAGACAAAGAATTCAAAGTTACAATTCAGATGGACAAAGCACCACAGGTAGAAAGTGAAGGGGAGGAGACTTGTATGCCAGACGCAAGAGATAATACAGTTGTAGTAATTTCATCAGACCGCATGGGTTCTGGAAATGACGAACTTGGAAAAGTGTTGATAAAAGGATGTATCTTCGCGATTACACAGCTTGATACTTTGCCTAAAACTATGTTATTCTATAATGGTGGTGCGACTCTGACCACAGAAGGTTCTGATTCACTGGAAGATCTGAAATCACTGGAAGCACAGGGAGTGCAGATCATGACATGTGGAACATGCCTTGATTATTATGGATTGAAAGACAAATTGGCAGTAGGATCTGTAACCAATATGTACAGTATTGTTGAGACAATGGCTAATGCAAGTAAGATTATTAAACCTTAAGCCGTTGGAATAACGAAAGATGTAACTGGGGATAGAGAGCCGGACACTTGTGAGTCGCACAGGAAGTCCGGCTTTTTATATATATGTAGGTAATTGCGAAACTCAAATTTGAAATATGAGAGCAGTTGTCCACAATA
>JAUNTC010000118.1 GCA_030538915.1 Lachnospiraceae bacterium
TGATAAGAGCTATTTTTTAGCCACAAGTGTTACAAAAAAACTTGACCACAACATGTATATGTTGTTACTGTTCCATCTTCATCTATTTCTGTCTTTTCATTTTCCTGTTCATCATAAACAGTTTCGCTTATTTTTTCTTTCGTTTTCCATTCTACTTTACCATTTGTTAAAACTTCATAACCAATGACTTTTATTGTTTTTGTAATCAAGTATGGATTTCTTTCATCTTCATAAGCATAGGCTGTTACACTTCCGTCAGCTTCTATTTCTTTTATAACTTTTCCGCTCTTTGTGTCATACTCCCGGCTGTTTGTGCAAACTTCTGTTCCATTAGAAGCTTTCTTTCTTACAGTTGTTTTTCCACCTGCATATTCCCAGTTTTCTTTTTCCCCGTTCGGATAGGTAACAGTAGATACTTTTTAGTCATTATAAGCGATCGTATATTTCTGTCCCTTTCCGTCTGTCACACTATTCAAATGAGCACTATCATAACCATAAGCATAAGAAACCAGTGCTTTGCCATCCTTACTGCAATGGCTCATTTCTTTTAATCTTCCATTATCGTAAGTATAGCAAAGTTTTGTTGCATCTGGAAGCACAATCTCTTTCAACAATCCCGAATCTTTCTGATATTTTAATTCGATCACTGTTTTCGCTTCTGTTGAAACGCGTTCCAGTCTTCCATCTGACAAATAATCATATAAAAGGAATGTACCGTTTGGATCTAACGCAGCTACTAATTGTCCTTCCTTGTTGAAACGATACAAGATTCCCTGCTTATCTTTTATTGTATATGCATGTGTCCTTTGTACTGTTTCGTCTGAATCATCCTCGTCATTTTCTCCAACCGAGTCATCGCTTCTTTGTACTTTTACTGCTTTTTCTTTTATCTTGCTCTTATTCTTAGATTCCACCTGATTCTTATATGTATATTTCATTTTTCCCATTTCTGTACTGCATACCGCCGTTTTCTTTTTCACAGAAATGGATTCATTTCTCACGGAAGCTCTACTTTTTGCAGTATTTGTAATGGTTTCGCTTCCATCATTCAGTGTCAGATCCTTCGTCTCCTTACAAACATAAGCATCCCCGCTCTTTTCGAAATGATAGATGCTGCCATCACTATCCAGATAATACATCGTACCATCTTCACTTTTAACCAGTTCTTTATGCAAAGTGTCGCTCCATCCAGTTCCCAGCATTCCTTTGAAAATCGACTGGCTGTTGTATGTTCTTGCCATCTCAAAATCCAGCTGACTGGCTGGCAGTGTCGCATCTTCCTGACTATATGTAAGATTACCGCTCTGATCTTCTACTGTTCCTTCGCCAACCGGTATCTGGTATCTATGATAGCCTCTGTATTCCTGGCTTCCAATGGGTTTTTCAAACTCTTCCGGTGCCGTCCCTCTTCCTTCTAGCACTGTGTCTACGAACTGCTGTTCTTCGACTTTTCCTGAAGTATCCGTTCTGACAGCTTCTACCTTATAATACCATTGTTCATCTTTCGCACTGGAAAGATCAATCCAGTAGCCTTTAAACACTTTCTTACAAACAAGATTTTTTTGCTCTGGCATAAAATCTTTTTCTGTTCCCCTATAGATCCGGTAATATACGGTGTCGTTTAATACTTTATCTGTTTCCCATGAGATCAGGTTTTTCCCATAGTCTTTTCGCAAAGTCAGTGTTCCGTCTTTCGGAAGATAACCTTCAAAACCTTGTGTGTTATCTTTGTAATAATAATCGAATATTTCTACTTTACTGTTTCCTGCTTTATCGACTGCACGTACCTGAACCTTATGAAGTCCATTTCCTGTGATCGTACCTGCAGGAAGTGTTGTTTTCCCACTGGTTGAAGTTCCAAGATTCTTCCATACACCATCATCCACCTTGTATTCCATCCGTTTGAAATTTGCATCAGAAACTCCAGACCAGGAGATGACCGGGTTCTGTACATCTGTTGGCTCTCCCTCTGTTGTCGCAGGCGTAACTGTCGGCTTTGACATCTTCGGTGCTGTTCCATCAATCACAAACCGAACTCCTGTACTTACCCCTGCGAGATTTCCTTTATCAACGCCTCGGATACTGATCCTATATGTCCCTTCCTTCCAGCTGCTGCTTGCTGTAATTGTTGCAGAACCGCTTTCGCTCGTTCCAAGTTTTGTATCCGCCGAATATGGAATCCACTCACTTTTTACTTCCAATGTTTTCGGATCCAGTTCTGCAATCTTATACTGAACATAAGACAAGCCTTTTGATTTAACTCCTTCCCAGCTTGCTCTGATTGTTTTTCCCTTCTTTGCATAAACCGGGCTTACAGAAACTGCTGTCGGTTTTGCAGGTTTGTCATAGTATGATACTACCAGTTTAGGGCGAAGACTTGTAACTGCATTTCTTGATCCTACAAACTCTGCATATTTTCCTGTTTCATCTGCGCCTTTAAGCATGATGCCCCGGTTAATGATGGATTCTCTTGCAACTCCTCTAACAAAGGAAGTCAGATCTAATGATCTTGCCGTTTTTGATTTTCCTGTTGTCTTAACACTGCTATATAAAGTACCATAAGCCGGTCGGTTATTCCATGTCACTTTCGATCGCTCCCATGCTTCTTTCACACGGTATGCCTGTACGCTCTGCCCTTTCGTACTGTTCCCGGTCTCATATAATGTCAATACAGCATTGTCCACATAATTACCTTTTACTTTTGCTTTTAATTCTTTAAAGCCCAGATAGGTACGATATACACCTTTGGATGCCTTCCCCGCATTCAAAGCAGTTACACCGCTGGAATAGAAGTTAAAATCTCTATACTTTGCTCCATTCAGGACGTACACATCACCCAGATCTGTATTTCCTGTCCACTTGACAGTTGGATCAATCACAACCGGATACTGGCGTTCTTTATCTTTCAGATAATCCCAGTCTGCGTTTACTGTAATACGATAAGTATCCGTTTTAATTTCTTCCACTTTTGTTGTTAATGCTTCACTGTATGCCTTCCCACTGGCATCATTCATATTCGGAGGCGCTACAGCTGCAATGATCTCTTCGCTTTCCTTATCGTAAAGTGTCAAACCTTCATCTAATGGATCCTTTTTAATCGTCAGTCCTTTTAATCTCATTATGTACGAAAAGTCATTCTTATCCGGACATTCCATCAGACGGATTTCTTCTTTCACACCCGCTTCTGCTGATGTATATGCGTATGTGATTGGATCAGAAGTATCATAAGACGCTGTCAATGCTACTTCTTCTGTATTCTCATACCCATCTGTATAGTCTTCCTTCTCTACTTCAACTGCCTTACTTTTTTCCTCCGGACTAAGTGCAACACTATAACCATCCTTTTCCATCAGCAACGGAGTCTCTTCTGTCAGTTTTTCCGGAAAGTACTGTTTTGAATCTCCTTCTTTATTTTCGTAAGCATAATCTTTCAGATTTTCCTTGTTCTCACTTTTTGCGCCGCTTACTTTTACTAACGCCGGATTGTAATCAATCAGTTTTCCCGACTCATCTCTAAAACGTACCGGTTCCTGATAAAATACAGATACTTTCTTACCTTCTCCAACCTGGAACGTAGTAGATGTTTCTGTGTTTTCCTTCGTTACTGCATCCTCTTGCGTCACATCCTTTAACTCTATCGGACGTTCAATTAAATCTTCTGATTCTAAACTGCTCTCTGTTTTTGCCTGCTCTTTCGCTGATTGCGAAGGTTCCGTTGCAAAAGCCTCAAGAGACACTGATGTAGCCGTCACGGCAATGGCTAATGCAGTGGCTATAACCTGTTTCCATTTGACGTAATGTTTGTCTTTTTTCTTCTTAATCATAAAATTATTTCTCCTTACCTTTTTACGGAATTACTGTTTTTAATAATTGTTTCGGTACCAACCTTAAATGTTGTTCTTACACGATATGTCCCTGTCTCCACTACGTAATTTTTGTTCAAAGAATATGTAGTTCCTGTTGTCGAACCACTCCATTCTTTTAATGTTTTCCACTCTCCATTCAAGTGTTTTTGTAATTTCATAATCACTCTTATTTGTTTTGATTTTTTAGCTTTTACAAGACTTTTACAAGTGGCCTCTCTCCCTACAATTGATAATTTGCTAGTACAGACAGATACATTTTCATATGCAAGTTCTATATCCTTCTCCCCATTTACTTGCATTTCTGCTGCATTAACCATCGGAGTTGTGGCAAGCATTCCGACGCTTAAAATTACACCTCCAAAAAACATTCTTATTCTTTTTTGCATAAAAATACCTCCCTTGCTTATGCTTACACAATATATAACAATAGGTAATTGCGAAACTCAAATTTGAAATATGAGAGCAGTTGTCCACAATAA
>JAUNTC010000119.1 GCA_030538915.1 Lachnospiraceae bacterium
GGTGCAGAAGTACAGAAAGGTAACGCACCTACAGAGCGTAAGATCCAGCGTATGTTCCGCAGAGAAGAAGTAAGCAAATTAATTAAAAAATGTAACGACTTTGGTGCAGGTGGTGTATCTGTTGCAATCGGAGAGCTTGCAGACGGTCTTCAGATCGATCTTGACAAAGTACCGAAAAAATATGCAGGACTTGACGGAACAGAGATCGCAATCTCTGAGTCTCAGGAGCGTATGGCTGTAGTGATCGACCCGAAAGATGTAGATACTTTCATGGGATATGCAGCAGAGGAAAACTTAGAGGCAACAAAGGTAGCTGTTGTAACAGAAGAGCCACGTCTTGTACTTTCATGGAGAGGAAAAGAGATTGTAAACTTATCTCGTGCATTCCTGGATACAAACGGAGCACATCAGGAGACAGCTGTTACAGTTGAGATCCCAAGCCGCAAAGATACGATTCTTACAAGAGAAGAAGTGACAGATGTAAAGGCAAAATGGTTAGAAACATTAAAAGATCTGAACGTATGCTCACAGAAAGGTCTTGTTGAGATGTTCGATGGATCGATCGGAGCCGCTTCTGTATTTATGCCACACGGAGGAAAATACCAGCTTACTGAGACACAGGCTATGGTAGCAAAACTTCCGGTACTGACAGGAGACTGCGATACGGTTTCTATGATGAGTTACGGATTTGATCCATATCTGTCTACATGGAGCCCGTATCATGGAGCAATCTATGCAGTGACAGAGTCTGTTGCTAAGATTGTGGCAGCAGGTGGAGATTATAAGAAAATCCGCTTTACATTCCAGGAGTATTTCCGCAGAATGACAGAAGATCCGACAAGATGGAGCCAGCCATTTGCTGCACTTCTTGGAGCATACAATGCACAGCTTGGATTCGGACTTCCATCTATTGGAGGAAAAGACAGTATGTCCGGAACATTTGAAGATATCGATGTACCACCGACATTAGTTTCCTTTGCTGTTGACATTGCAACAGAAAAAGATATTATTACACCAGAGCTTAAGAAAGCCGGAAATAAACTTGTATGGATGCAGATTCCTACAGATGAGTACGATGTACCGGAATACGCAAAAGTAATGGATGCTTATGGCAAATTCAAAGAAGATATCGGAAATGGTAAGATTGTGTCTGCATACGCATTAGACAGACATGGAATCATCAGTGCAGTGAGCAAGATGGCATTTGGTAACCGTATGGGTGTCAGCCTTTGCGACTGCATAGACGCAAAAGACTTATTTGCACCGGCATTTGGTGACATTGTTGCAGAAGTTCCTGCAGATAAAGTAGATACATTGACAATTCCATATACTGTGATCGGTGAAGTAAACGACGATGCAGTATTTACATACAAAGATGTAAAACTGACAGAGGCAGATGCAGAAGCTGCATGGAAAGAGACGCTTGAAAGTGTATTCCCTACAAATTCCGGAGCAGAAGGACAGGATAAACCGGTAGCAAGTGATTTATACAAAGCATCAGATATCCATATCTGTACACATAAGATCGCACAGCCGACTGTATTTATTCCGGCATTCCCGGGAACAAACTGCGAGTTTGACAGTGCAAAAGCATTTGAGCGTGCAGGCGCTAAGACAATCGTTAAAGTATTCAGAAACCAGAATGCAGCAGATATCGTAGATTCTGTAGAAGTATTTGAAAAAGCGATCGCACAGTCTCAGATCATCATGTTCCCAGGTGGATTCAGTGCAGGCGACGAGCCGGATGGTTCTGCAAAATTCTTTGCAACTGCATTCCAGAATGCGAAGATGAAAGAAGCAGTAGAGAAACTCTTAAACGAAAGAGACGGACTGGTACTCGGTGTATGTAACGGATTCCAGACACTTGTTAAATTAGGACTGGTTCCAAACGGAGCAATCACAGGGCAGGATGTAAATGCACCGACATTGACATACAATACAATCGGACGTCACATTTCCAAGATGGTATATACAAAAGTTGTATCTAACAAGTCTCCATGGCTTGCACAGGCGGAACTTGGCGGCGTATATACAAACCCTGCATCACATGGTGAGGGACGTTTCGTTGCAAATGAAGAGTGGTTAAAGAAACTTTTCGAAAATGGACAGGTAGCTACACAGTACTGTGATCCAGAAGGAAATGTATCTATGGACGAAGAATGGAATGTAAATGGATCTTACAGCGCGATCGAAGGTATTACAAGTGCAGATGGTCGTGTATTCGGTAAGATGGCTCACTCTGAGAGACGTAACAGAAGTGTTGCAAAGAACATTTACGGAGAACAGGATATTAAGATCTTCGAGTCCGGTGTTGCATACTTCAAATAGAAAGTGCAATTTGGAGTACAATCTGTTTCATGCAATGTTAAGAAAAATCAATTTATATTGCATAAAATGAATTTAAATCAATGGATTTGCAAGTTTAAAAACTAATAATTGCAAAAAATTAAAAAATCTAAAAAAATTACTTGCCATATACATTGTTATCCTTTACAATGGGTAAGAACAAAGACGTCGGAACGGAACGGGTGGATTTGTCCATCCGTTTCGTATTTACATTATAATTTGCAGCTTGAGGATCTGACGTCTTTGTGTAAGATATAATACTAGGAGGTAAGAAGGTTATGTCATATGTTGATGAAGTGCTGGAAAGAGTAGTGGCAAAGAATCCTGCTGAACCAGAATTCCACCAGGCAGTAAAGGAAGTATTGGAATCATTGAGAGTGGTAATTGAGGCGAATGAAGAAAAATTCAGAAAAGACGCCTTGTTGGAGAGACTTGTAGAACCAGAGAGACAGTTTAAGTTCCGCGTACCGTGGGTAGATGACAAAGGACAGGTACAGGTGAATACAGGATACCGTGTACAGTTTAACAGTGCGATCGGACCATACAAAGGAGGCTTACGTCTTCATCCATCTGTAAACCTTGGAATCATCAAGTTTTTAGGATTTGAGCAGATTTTCAAGAACTCCTTAACAGGACTCCCAATCGGAGGAGGTAAAGGTGGTTCTGATTTCAATCCAAAGGGAAAATCAGACAGAGAAGTAATGGCATTCTGCCAGAGCTTTATGACAGAACTTTGTAAATATATTGGTGCAGATACAGATGTCCCTGCCGGAGATATCGGAACCGGTGCAAGAGAGATCGGTTACATGTTCGGACAGTATAAGAGAATCCGTGGACTGTATGAAGGTGTTCTGACAGGTAAAGGATTGAGTTATGGTGGATCCCTGGCTAGAACAGAAGCTACAGGATATGGACTTTTATATCTGACAGAGGAACTCTTAAAGATCAATGGAAAAGACTTAAAAGGAATGACAGTAGCAGTATCCGGATCTGGTAATGTAGCAATCTACGCAACAGAGAAAGCACAGCAGCTCGGAGCAAAGGTTGTGACAGTCAGCGATTCTACTGGATGGGTATATGATCCGGAAGGCATCGATGTAGCAGCATTAAAAGAGATCAAAGAAGTGAATCGTGCAAGACTTACAGAGTACAAGAAGTATCGCCCGAATTCAGAATATCACGAAGGACGTGGTGTATGGTCTGTAAAAGTTGACCTGGCTCTTCCTTGTGCAACTCAGAATGAGTTACACTTAGAAGATGCAAAACAGTTAGTTGCAAACGGATGCGTAGCTGTATGCGAAGGTGCGAACATGCCTACAACATACGAAGCAACGCAGTACCTGCAGGAGAACGGAGTAATCTTCGCACCAGGTAAAGCTGCCAACGCCGGTGGTGTTGCAACATCTGCATTAGAGATGTCACAGAACAGCGAGAGATTAAGCTGGACATTCGAAGAAGTAGATGCAAAATTAAAACATATTATGGTAAATATTTGCCACAATATGGATGATGCTGCAAAACGTTACGGAATGGAAGGTAACTATGTAGCAGGTGCCAATATCGCAGGATTCGAGAAGGTCGTAGACGCGATGAGCGCTCAGGGAATCGTCTAAGATAACTTAATAGAATTCAAATAATCAAACAAGATCCCGTACATGGTCAGAAGGCTGTGTGCGGGATTTTTTCTGTTTCTATTTTAGCCAGAAGCGTGTACATTCAAGTCGAGCAGCCGCGAGACTTGGCGCGTGATTCTGATCAGCGTAAGCTGGCAAATTCATTACAGAATCACTGCGCATCCTACAAGTATACTTAAACCTGCGTGATACGCAGGAAGACAAAGAATATGAGATTTATTGAAATTTGATAAGTAAAAAAGACTTGCAAGCGCAAGCCTTTTTTTAGTAGCGGGAACTGGATTTGAACCAGCGACACCACGGGTATGAACCGTGTGCTCT
>JAUNTC010000029.1 GCA_030538915.1 Lachnospiraceae bacterium
CCCATCTCTCATGAAAAATATAACAGAAATAACCGATCAGTACCGCATGATGTTCATAGTCCAGACTTGTATTCATTGCTACAAAACACAATACCGCTACAATGAGAAATGATACGAAATACCATAACGCTTTCGGTAATGATGCCATCTTCTCTTTCAATACGTCGATCACCCAGATCATAGCAAGCACAAGTGCCAGCGTGAACATAATATTGTTCCAGTTGACTTCAACAAATCTGGCCGATGTGCACATATCAAACGGAATCTCTGATATTATTCCAAATACAAGAAGTGTAGTTAAATATCTCCACTTATTCCTTGTATGGAAATATCCTTCCACAAGAAGGAAGATAAATATCGGGAAAGCGATTCTTCCTAAAATATCAAAAAAATCACTCAATCGATTCAATGCTCCGCATCCAGATTCGGATAGATCAATGCCTTATTCGTATGGTCAATGAGCATCGATAAAAAAGCGATATATTTTAGTTGTGCTCCTGAGAATATCTTGATTCGTTCTTTTATACTGTTCATAAGTTTTTCTTTTCAGACACCTTTCTTAATTCTATTCTAGTAATTTTCTGCATGAAGCTCAAAGTAGCTCTGTGGATGCGCGCATACCGGACAGACTTCCGGAGCTTTCGTTCCAACCACAATATGTCCGCAGTTGCGGCATTCCCATACCTTCACATCGCTCTTTTCGAAAACCTGTGCAGTCTCTACGTTTCGAAGCAATGCACGGTATCTCTCCTCGTGTGCTCTCTCGATAGCTGCCACACCTCTGAATTTCTCTGCCAGTTCCGGGAATCCTTCCTCTTCTGCTGTCTTTGCAAATCCATCATACATGCTTGTCCACTCAAAGTTTTCGCCATCTGCGGCTGCTGCAAGGTTTTCCTTTGTATCGCCGATTCCGGACAGCTCCTTGAACCACATCTTTGCATGCTCTTTCTCGTTATCAGCTGTCTTTAAGAACAAAGCAGCGATCTGCTCATATCCTTCTTTTTTCGCTTTGGAAGCAAAATAAGTGTACTTATTTCTTGCCTGAGATTCTCCGGCAAATGCTTCCTGTAAATTTTTCTCTGTCTGTGTTCCTTCATATTTATTCGACATGACAATTCCTCCTTTACTTTCTTTTTTTGATTAACATTTCCACAATCCATGCAGGTTACAGTATGCATATACTTCCTTTACTTCGTCCTCCGGAGACAACTTAAAGTCCGCCTTCGGCTCTTCGCCAGGATTCAAGTATTTGCGCCAGATACCATTCTTTGTATGAAGTGCGATCCACTCAATATAATGCTGTTCTAACATCGGATGGATCACTTCACCAACTGTAATGTGGATCGTATCTCCTTCCATTGTATATACCGGCACATGCTTTTCAACTGCTGCATCTACTTTGCCTGCGACCAACTCCTGCATCAGTTCCCCACAGCAGGATACTGGCGTTCCCTTGTCTGTCACCTTCTGAATGACATTTCCACAATGGTTACATACATAATACTTCCAATCCATATTCTGCATCTCCTTCCATACACTTTATGAAATTGTCTATATTGTTACGTTACCTTCATTATAACCCATCTTGTCAACCCTGTATAGGAGTGTCAGCTGTAAACACATTTCCCATAAGCCAGGCTGCTACCGGAACGACTGCTACACATGCAAGCGCTCCAAAGATCATAGATACACAGTTTTCGAATAATATTTTGGAATTCAACAATGTCTCGATTGTATAATCGTGCATTTTCAGATAGACAAATAATAGAAGCGATTCTCCAAGATAGGCGAATAATAATGTATTTACCGTTGTTCCGATCACTTCTTTTCCAATCTGTATCCCGCTTTTCATCAATTCACTGCCTGTCAGATCCGGCATGTGCATTCGCACTTCATGTACGGAAGTTGTTACGGTAAGCGCCATATCAAGCACCGCACCTAATGTACTGAGCAGGATAACTGCTGTCGCCACCTTCTGCATGTTAATATTCAGATTCATATCATAATATAAGACATCATCTCCCGCTGCCTGAATCTCATTTAATCCCCCTGCTCCGTTTCTCCAGACGACGATGTAAATAAATGCAAACAGCACGATCATCGTAAGCAGCACGGCAACAAAGGCACTCTTTGTCTTTGCATTGGTTCCATTCTGGTAAAACAGTGTCACACATGAAATGATCACTCCCGCTCCGACTGTAACAAGAAGAACCGGAGCACCTGCTGCCATAAGCCAGATTGAGAAGCTTAAAAACGCCATATTTCCGATCAGTGAGATCAACGATGTGACACCTCTGTCCCCACCGACAAGCACGATCAGCACTACTAAAATTAATCCAAGTATGATCAACATGTTTTTTTCACCTTCTTTACTGTAAATTTCATCATTACCGATGCAATCAGTATCGAAACCGGTATTGCAAGCACGATTCCAATACTCTCCACGAAAAATCTACATAATTCACAAGGAATATGTAATTTTATAATTGTCACGAAGCGTACGCCGTTGTTCATTCGAATGAGACACATCGGAATCAGTCCACATCCAAATACGAACAATAATACATTGATCATCGTTCCCATAATGTCATATCCTATCTCTCTGCCGGATGTAAACAATTCCCGGAATGTAACGGAAGGCTTCTGCGTAACAATCTCACTCAATGCAGTAGAAATTGCAACTGCAACATCCATAATTGCTCCAAGTCCCGAAAGCAGGATCTCAGCATGGAAAAAATCATCCGGATTATCAATGCTTCCTAAATATTCCATTGTTGAATAATCCAGCTCACCGACCTGACTCATTACAAGATCAAACACACCTATGATCATTGCCATGACACACAAAGTAGACAGTAAAGCCGACCATGTCTTTCTGCGTATTCCATTCAATCCGACAAGCGTTGCCACTGCAAAGAAAAGGATCATCTTATTACAGGTTGCCACCAGATTTCCGTTTTCACTTCCCTTGGAAAATCCAAAAGCAAATATCGCAATGTTAATCCCTGCTGTCAGGATTGTAAGTACACCCATTTTTCCGGTAATTGTCACAAGCAAAATTACGAAAAGCCCAAGCAGTATTACAAGTGTGGTATCTCTCTTTACACTGCGGAAACTGTAATTGCCGCCACTCTTTGAACTGTTCAACAAAACCTTATCGCCCCGGTGGAGCTTTTGTTTCAACATTCCTGTGTAAGTATACTCATTTGAAAATCCAACGCTTTTTCCTTTATTTTCTCCATTCAATATCACCCCCTGGATTGTCTGTTTATACTTTATTTCCGGTGTTCCTCTTGTACTTTTATTCTGACCGTTCTCGACAGTCTCCACCTTTGTCAATTTTGCAATCGGCGTATGATACAGCCATGCATCATTCATGACAAATATAATTGCCAAAAGATAAACAACAAAAAATACAGCATACAGTTTACCCTTTTTGCTCGTTTTTATATACGCGACCAGTTTATTCATCCAACATTTGATTTCACTCATTTTTCTCATCTTCTTTCTTATTATAGAAATCTTTTTTATTTTATCACATCTTGTCAAGTGATCTTGAAAATCTTGAATTTGTACATCGCTTGCGATATTCTATAGTTAATACATATAAAGGAGATCAATTCATATGGAAAATGCATTCGAGATCAATGAAAATTTAAGACAACAGTTACAGTTTATTTTAGAAATTGATAAAGAAAAAAATATATTAAGACAGACGCATCTTTCCGGACACGGAAGACGCGAAAACGATTCTGAGCACGCCTGGCATATGGCGATCATGGCTTATCTTTTAAAAGAGTATTCCAATGAGCCTGTTGATATTACAAAAGTCATGCTCATGTGTCTCATCCATGACATTGTAGAGATTGATGCCGGCGATACTTACGCCTATGATACAGAAGCGCTCAAGACGCAAAAAGCAAGAGAAGACGCCGCCAAAGAACGTATCTTTTCTCTTCTCCCTGCCACACAGAAAGAAGAACTGATCTCTCTCTTTGATGAATTTGAAGAAGCAAAAACTGCAGAAGCCAAATTCGCTCACGCGATGGATAATCTGCAGCCTCTTCTTTTAAATAACAGTAATGGCGGAGCAGACTGGCGCGAACATAAAGTGCATGCCGACCAGGTTTATGGACGACAAGTAAAGACCCGTCAAGGCTCCGAACGTCTCTATGAGGTCACTGACCAGATCCTTAAAGATAATATCCATAAAGGAAATATTATCGAATAAGACACTTACGCTTTCACTGCCCAGCGCATTTTTGTAGATCTTGCCCG
Organism: Lachnospiraceae bacterium; assembly: GCA_030538915.1. GTDB lineage: Bacteria > Bacillota > Clostridia > Lachnospirales > Lachnospiraceae > Dorea_D. The sequence goes on from JAUNTC010000029.1 coordinate 4,279, forward strand.
TCCATTCTGTGCACACTCCTGCGCAGATGGGCGGATCACATCTTTCGAATAATCGGAATAAATTCCTTCTTTATATCCTGCTTTCAACGCTTTCTTTACAAGCTTATCTTCTCCGGAATGGAACGTAAGAATTGCAACACGTCCGCCCGGTTTCAATGCACCCGGAAGCTTCTCCATGAATTCATATAACACTTCAAATTCTCTGTTCACGTCAATGCGAAGTGCCTGAAATACTCTCTGGCATGTTTTTCGAATTGTATCTTTCTTCTCCTTCTCCGGAAGAAAATCCAATGTATCTGCAATAATCTTTCGTAGCTTCGTTGTCGTATCGACACGATTGCCTTTTCGAATCTCATCCGTAATGGCCTTCGCAATTTCCTCGCAATAAGGCTCATCGGAATTTTCATATAACATTCCTGCAAGCTCATCCCAGCTGATCTTGTCTAAACGCTCTGCTGCACTGATGCCCTTCTCCTGATTCAGTCTTAAATCAAGAGGACCGTCTGCACGGAAAGAAAAACCACGCTTTGGATTGTCAATCTGCATAGAGGAAACACCCAAATCTGCAAGAATAAAGTCAAAACCGCCTGCTTCTTTGGCAATTTCATCGATTGTGCAGAAATTTTGCAATTTTACCGTCAAAATTTCCTCTCCGAATCCTGCTTTTGCAAGTCGCTCTTTCGTTTTTTCTGACTCTTCCGGGTCCACATCTGTCGCATACATATGCCCTTTTCCCTGCAGGCACTCCATCATTGCTTTCGTGTGGCCGCCGTATCCAAGGGTCGCATCGAAGCCCGTCTCACCCGGCTGGATCTTTAAGAAATCAAGGATCTCATTTACCATGATTGAGATATGCATCCCGGCAGGTGTATTTCCCTTGCTTATTACATGGGCGATCGTATCCTTATATTTTTCCGGATTCAGTTCCTTATATTTTTCCTCAAATTTTTTCGGATATTTTCCTTTATATCTTACTCTTCTCTTATGGACTTTCTGTGTATCCTGTTCCATCTCCATTTTCTCCCAATTTCCTCTCATTTTTACCTTTTAGACCATTGCAGACCTGATCGCTTGCATCAGCTCCTCATATGTCTCATATGCAGGGATCTCAGGGTTTTCTTCCTTGATCGCCGGTGTACTTCTGAATAAAAATCCGGCTTTGCTTGCCTTGATCATGCCAAGGTCATTGTAGGAATCCCCACTGGCGATCGTATCAAATCCGATTGACTGCAATGCTTTGACTGTGCTTAACTTTGACTGCTCTACACGCATCTTAAATCCTATGATCTCGCCGTTGTCAGCTACTTCAAGACTGTTGCAGAATAATGTCGGATAACCTAACTTTTTCATCAATGGTTCTGCAAACTCCGTAAATGTATCACTGATCAGTATCACCTGCGAAAAACTTCTTAACTCATCTATAAACTCTTTTGCTCCAGGCAGTGGTTCGATTTTGGAAATGGTCTCTTGTATTTCCTTCAGGCCAAGTCCGTGTTCTTTCAAAATGTCAAGGCGCCAACGCATCAGTTTGTCGTAATCCGGTTCGTCACGGGTCGTTCTTTTCAATTCCATAATTCCACTTTCCTCTGCGAATGCTACCCAGATCTCCGGAACTAACACACCTTCTACATCTAAACAAGTAATATACATCTTTTCTTCCTCCTGTCGTTGCTACCTCAAGTTACTGTCTACCTAGTTAGATAACTGATACACCCACATCGCTTTTGCCTGCTTTGCAATCGTCTCGTATGACCAAAGTTTCTTCGTATTCGCACGGCTGAATGGGTCGTTGACCTTTATTCTACCATCTTTCCAGCCAACAAGCACGATAAAATGTCCATTCTTTGTAAAATTTCCGGGACCCACACTGCAAATGACCGGATGTCCCTTCTTGAGTTCTGCCTTCATCTGAGCTTTTTCCAGCATGCCTTCCCTGCATGTAAGTCCCCAGTGCTGTGCCGCTTTTTCCATAAATTCCCAGTATGTGTTGTTGTCTTCATCAATGAGATTATTCTTCATACTGTAAGCTGCCATTCTGGCCGGTGTAACCTTTGTATTACCAGTTAATCCAGATACGACCATAGACATACAAGTCGGTCCGCAGCCACTGACCGCAATAATGCTCGTTCCATATCTTGTATATCCCCAGCGCTCATCCCACTGGATCAAAGAAGGAATTGTTCCTTTCTTAACCTTTACGCCAATGTTTTTAGCTGCTTTCTGATTTTTCTTTTTCTCATAGTTTTTCACAAAATCTATCGTCTCTTCATTTTTATCCAACAATTCTATAACAGAAAGTGGATAATTATGTGTTTTCGCATAGGCCTTCACCCGGTCAAACTCACTTTCATAAGTTTCTTCCTGCTGCTGATCTTCTATTACCTTTTTCGTCTTTGCAGATACGGTGTCATTATTTTTGTCTTTCCCACCACCTACAATCGCTATAATTATAAGCAACAGACAGATACCTGCTGTGGCAAGATAACACCGTCTTTTCAATATCTGTCTGCGTCTTCTATTCTTTTGATTCTTAATACGTTTCATATCTTTTATTCTCCTTATAGAGAAATATTATACTACATGTTACAAAATAATTACAATATAATTACAAATATTAACTCTTAGAAGTTTCTTAATTCAATGAAGCAAATAGTAAAAATATGATATACTACTTACAAATCTGATACCAATTACTTCAAGGAGGACTTTATATGGAAATCGTTTTATTAGATGCAAAAACAATCGGTGATGACATCGACCTTTCCTGCTTCCAGACGCTTGGAAATGTCACACGCTATGATTTTTCCACATCCGCCCAGGTACCGAAGCGAGTCGAAGAGGCGGATGTCATTATTTTAAATAAAGTAGAGATCAACGAAGCAACGATCGGAACTGCAAAAAATTTAAAGCTTGTCTGCGTAACCGCAACCGGAACGAATAATCTAGATAAAGCGTATCTGGAAAGCCGCAATATCGCATGGCGCAACGTTGCCGGATATTCAACTGAATCCGTTGCACAACATACCTTTGCCATGCTCTTTTATCTGCTGGAGCATCTGCGCTACTACGATGATTATGTAAAAAATGATCACTATACGGGAGATACGATCTTTACGCATTTTGAAAAAAGATTTTGTGAGATAAATGGAAAAACATGGGGGATCATCGGTCTTGGAAACATCGGCCGCCGGGTTGCTTCCATCGCTTCCGCATTTGGTGCAAATGTCATCTACGCTTCCCCTTCCGGACACGCACCACAAGAAGGCTATCACCAGGTAGATCTTGACACCTTATACCGCACATCGGATATCATTTCTGTCCATGCACCACTCAACGAATATACGAATGCACTCATTAATCTCGATGCATTCTGTAAAATGAAAAAAAGCTGTATTTTTCTGAATCTCGGACGTGGTCCGATCGTTGTAGAAGAAGACCTTGCAAAAGCAATAAAGAGCGGTGCAATAAAGGCTGCCGGTCTTGATGTATTATGCCAAGAACCGATGAGCCCTGATTGCCCGCTCCGTGCATTGAGTGATCACTCAAATCTTCTGATTACACCACATGTAGCCTGGGCAAGCATTGAAGCCAGAACAAGACTCATGCAGATTATTTTTGAGCAGGTGAAAGAATTCTTCCACCTTGCATAATTATTTCGATTTCTATTTTATGCGGTTCTTTCAAACTGTGAGTTGTAAAGATCCGCATAAAATCCTTTCTGTGCAAGCAACTCTTCATGATTTCCCTGCTCTACAATATCTCCATCTTTCATAACAAGGATCAGATCTGCGTCCCGGATTGTAGAAAGACGATGTGCGATAATGAAACTTGTTCTTCCACGCATCAGATTATCCATCGCCTTCTGGATACGTACTTCGGTTCGTGTATCTACAGAACTTGTCGCCTCATCGAGGATCAGAATCTTTGGATCTTCCAGAATTGCTCTTGCAATTGTAAGAAGCTGTTTCTGTCCCTGAGATACATTGCTTGCCTCTTCATTTAATTCCATGCCATATCCACCCGGCAATGTCTGTATGAAGCGATGGGCATGTGCCGCCTTTGCAGCTTCTACTACTTCCTCGTGGGTGGCATCTAATTTTCCATAACGGATATTGTCTTCGATACTTCCTTTGAATAACCATGTATCCTGTAAAACCATACCAAACATCTTGCGAAGCTCCGAACGGTTAAAATCTCGGATATCATGCCCGTCCACTTTAATAGAACCTTCGTTGACATCGTAAAAACGCATCAAAAGCTTAACCATAGTTGTCTTACCGGCTCCCGTCGGTCCAACGATGGCAATTTTCTGTCCCGGTTCTACTTTCAAGCTGAAATCATTGATGATCGTATGGTCTTTGTTGTATCCAAAATGCACATGGTCAAATTCCACGCGGCCTTCCAGGTTGTCGATAGACACTGCATTTTCCACCGTCTGATCTTCCTCTTCTTCAGCAAGAAACTCAAACACTCGCTCCGATGCAGCAGCTGTAGACTGTAACATATTTGCAACCTGTGCCACCTGCTGGATCGGCTGTGTAAAGTTTCTTACGTACTGAATGAAGGACTGAATATCACCGACTTCAATGACACCCTTCATCACAAGATAACCACCCAAAATAACTTCTGCCACGTAGCCGAGATTTCCGACAAACTGCATGATCGGCATCATCATTCCGGACAGGAACTGTGATTTCCATGCAGAATGATAAAGCATATCATTGTCCGCATCAAAGCTCTTAATGACATCCTCTTCTTTATTGAATGCTTTCACAATATTGTGTCCGCCATAGACTTCTTCCACCTGTCCATTGACATGTCCCAAATATTCCTGCTGACTTGCGAAATATTTCTGAGAGCGCTTCACGATCATAGAAATAAATCCCATAGAAATCGGAAGCAGTAAAATCGCAGTCAATGTCATAAGCGGGCTGATGCTGAGCATCATGATCAAAACTCCGATAATTGTCGCTACGGAAGTAATAATCTGTGTCGCACTCTGGTTTAAGCTCTGACTTAACGTATCTACGTCGTTCGTAATTCTTGAGAGCACTTCACCATGTGTCATTTTATCAAAATAATTCATCGGCAAGCGATTGATCTTCTCCGCGATTTCCTTACGCATTCTGTATGTCAGCTTCTGTGATACACCGGTCATAATATATCCCTGCACGAAAGAAAATAATGCACTGCAAAGATATAAGACCAAAAGCAGCCCAAGAATTTTACCGATTTTTGCAAAATCAATTCCGGCTCCGCCTGAAACTTTACGCACAAGACCTTTAAAAATCTCTGTCGTCGCCTTTCCAAGAATTTTCGGTCCTACAATGTTAAATACGGTACTTCCAACTGCAAATACGATCACAGCGAAAATAGAAAGCTTATAAATGCCTAAATATGCCAGCAATTTCTTCATCGTACCTTTAAAGTCTTTTGCCTTTTCTGTCGGGCCTCCATGTCCTCTTCTCATATGTCCCATACTTTAGCCCACCTCCTTCATGTCTGCTTCCAGCTCTTTCTCAGATAACTGGGAAGATGCGATCTGATAATATGCCTCACAGGATTTCAACAATTCTTTATGTGTACCTTTTCCTACGATCTGTCCATCGTCCAGAACAATGATCTGCTCTGCATGAAGGATCGTGCTGATTCTCTGTGCAACGATCATAACGGTACTGTCTTTTGTCTTCGCTTTTAATTCCTTACGAAGGATTGCATCCGTCTTATAATCCAGCGCTGAAAAACTGTCATCGAAAATGTATACATCCGGATGTTTTGCAATCGCTCTTGCGATGGAAAGTCTCTGCTTCTGCCCGCCGGATACATTAGAACCGCCCTGAGAGATTGGGCTGTGGTATTTCTTACTCTTTGTATCAATAAATTCCTTCGCCTGCGCAATCTCAGCTGCTTCTATCATCTCTGCTTCGCTTCCATCTGCATTTCCATACATAATATTCGAAGCAATATCACCGGAAAATAGAATGCCTTTCTGTGGCACATAACCAAGTCTTGCACGCAGATCGTGCTGTGACACATCACGGACATCTACACCGTCGATAGTGATCTTGCCTTCCGTCACATCGTAGAATCTAGGAATAAGGTTTACAAGTGTAGACTTTCCACTTCCGGTACTTCCGATAAATGCGGTCGTCTCTCCCGGTTTCGCTGTAAAGGAAAGATCATGCAGAACATCTTCCTCTGCTCCCGGATAACGGAAGGATACGTGGTCAAATGTAACCATTCCTTTTCCATCTTTCGCAAATGTCTTTGCCTCTTTCGGATCATGGATCTTCGTCTCACTCGTCAACACTTCATCCACACGCGTTGCAGAAACTGCAGCTCTCGGGAGCATAACAGAAATCATACAGATCATAAGAAATGCCATAATGATCTGCATTGTATACTGAATAAATGCCATCATATCTCCAACCTGCATCGTACCATCATTAACAGAATGTCCACCTGTCCATACGATCAGCACGGCGATACAGTTCATAATAAGCATCATAACCGGCATCATAAATGTCATGGCACGATTTACAAATAAATTTGTCTTTGTAAGATTTTTATTTGCTTCATCGAAACGCGCCTCTTCATGCTTTTCCGTACTAAATGCACGGATAACCGGAAGTCCTGTCAAAATTTCACGGCTGACAAGATTCAGACGATCCACCTGATCCTGCACAATTTTAAATTTCGGCATAACAACAGTAAACAGAACGACTACAACCATCACAATAAGCCCAACAGCAAGCGCAATGATCCAAGACATATCTACATTTGTCTTAAATACTTTCGTAATACCTCCGATTGCCATGATCGGTGCATATAATACCATTCGAAGAATCATAACAGTCAGAAGCTGGATCTGCTGAATGTCATTAGTACTTCTAGTAATGAGCGATGCAGTCGAGAACTTATCAAACTCACCATTGGAAAATCCTACAACCTTACGAAATACATTTCTTCGAAGTCCGCGGCCGATCGATGCACCAACTCTGGAAGCCATCAAGCCTACAATAATACTTGCAAGCATTCCAAGAGCGGCAAGGCCAAGCATCTTCACACCGGTATTTAAAATATAGTGGATCTCATACTTATCCATATCCATACCGATATTTTCATAAACACCTTTAATATAAACTGCTCCCGCCTGATCGATCATAGAATCCGGAAACTTATCTAATTTCTTTTCCATCTTCTTGATCATGGCTTCACGCTGCGCAGCTTCCGCCTTAGCCTGCTCCTTAACCTGCGCCTTACTCATCTTGCTCTGGCTCATCTTGCTTTGATTCATTTTGTTTTTAGAGTTCATTCCGGTTGAAAGAACCATCGGCTTCGCTAATATATCCGAAAGCGCATCAAGCTTTTCCTCATCCTTTTTCATAGAGGACTTTAAAGCAAATACTTTCTGCTTTGTATTATATTCTTTACTGCTTTCTTCATAAGCATCTTTTACTATGTCTTGATTCTTCTCAGAAACAAAAAATAATAAACTTTGTAGATCCTTCTCGCCGATCTGCTCCGGAACTTTCTCATCAATTCCGTTTTGCTGAATTCCAACATTTACAATGTCAGATGTGTATGTCGGCAGTGATAAATCACAATATGCCTGCACGACCAACACACATAGGATTGCCACAACTGCACTTGCGTATGGCTTGAAAAATTTAAAAAGTTTACTCATAGATGTCTTTCCTCCATAATTTTACACATGTCCATTCCCTGGAATTCTTTGTAATTTAATATGTTTGAACGCATATGTCGCAAAATGCTCTTCATTATCTCTCTTTCTTCTTCAGAAATGCCTTCATACAATCTTGCTTCCATCGTTCCTATCATCTCTCGCAGTTCTCCGAGACAGTTTTCTCCTTCACCAGTCAGTGTGATCCTCTGTATTCTCTGGTCTTTCTCATCCATCTGTCTTCTTACGTAGCCTTGCTTTTCAAGCTTACGGATTGAAACAGTCATAGACGGCGGCGTAATACCGATTTTCTTCGCCAGCTCCCTCTGTGACAAGCCGCCTTCCGAGCGTAAAATCCACATAATTCCTACTTGGTTCGGCTTCAGATGAAATGATTCCATCTCCCTCATCGCCTGATATTGCATCAGATGCGCAATTTGCTGGATCATCATAAAACTGGATTCCAACCACTTACCCTTCACGATTCCACCTCCTAAAGTGACGTGTGATATTCGTTAGTCTTCTAATAGTTAGTTGTCTAATTATTAGATGCCTAACGAATAGAATAGTCACTTTTGTAAATTATGTCAAGATATTTTTCGGAATCTGCTGACTTTGAGATTCTGAGATACTTTCCGGCGTGCGCATCTTGCTTTCATTCCCTTAAGCTTGTTGGTGACTTTCCTGGAAGAAAATCAGATTTTCAGATACTAATATAGGCTGCTTTGGTGACTTTTTTTCGATTTTGAAGATTACAGATACCAATTTGTAGCTTCTTGTTGTCTGCTTTCCGGATTTCTTCATTCGGAGATACTTTTTTCCTATAAATTGATGACTGTTTTCGCAGAAATTCAAATTAGAGATACTTTCCCCTTGATTCTGGTGACTCCCACTGAGACAAATTTGTTATCACTCACCACCCGAAAGAATTGGGAATCTTCTCGACTGAGGTGAAAAAGAGGCTGGCACACTAAGATTGATAAACCCGGGTGATCTATCATCTCCATGTACCAGCCTCTCCATAAATTCAAAGCTCTAATTTCTATTCTTATAATGTGTCTGAATCTAACACAATTGTAAATGGTCCATCATTTACAAGACTGATTTTCATATCCGCTCCGAAGCGTCCGCGTTCCACTACCGGAACCTGTGCCTTGCATTTTTCAATAATGTATTCATACATATCAGAAGCCATATCCGGTGCACCGGCTTCGATAAAGCTTGGGCGGTTTCCTCTCTTGCAGTTTGCATACAATGTAAACTGAGAAATCAGAAGAAGTTCTCCACCAACACTGTCCAAAGACAGGTTTGTTTTCCCCTGCTCGTCCTCAAAAATTCGCAGTCCTAACATCTTCTTCACCATCTTGTCAGCGATTTCCCTTGTATCAGAGTCACTCACTCCGATAAGAACCATAAAACCTTTTCCGATTTTTCCAAGACTTTCACCGTCTACTTTTACTTCACTTTCCAATACTCTTTGAATTACAAATCTCATACCATTTTCTCCTTCTATTCAACTTTTTCATCCGGAAGCTGTGCCAAAATAATTGCCGCAAACATTAAAATACAACCAACTGTCTCTCTTACAGAAAGCTTTTCGCCCAAAATGATCCATCCTGCCAATACAGAAAAGCAAGATTCCAGGCTTAAGATCAGTGATGCAATTGCAGGATTCACATTTTTCTGTCCAAGAATCTGCAATGTATATGCGATACCACAAGAAAATACACCTGCATAAATTAACGGAAACCAGCTGATCAGCAAATTGTTCATTTTCGGAGTTTCTAGAATAAACATAAATGGAATCGATAATACTCCGGCAACAAAAAACTGAATACATGACATCTTCACTCCATCCACTTTCGGTGAATAATGATCCACAATCATAATGTGGAACGAGAAGAGCAATGCACATAAAAAAATATAAATATCACCCTTGCTGATGGAAAATGATTCTGTAATACATAAAAAGTACAATCCTACAAGGGACATTACAACCGCAAGCCAGACTTTCCATCCGATTTTCTTATGTAAGAAAACACCTAACAACGGAACGAGCACAATATAAAATGCTGTAATAAATCCAGCCTTTCCAACTGTCGTCGATACAATTCCGATTTGCTGAAGACTGCTTGCCGCAAACAACAAACCACCACAGGCAACACCGGCCTTGATAAGATCCTTTTTCTGCTGCTTATCTATCTCCACTTTAGTCTTCCCACGCTGGAAAAACCAGATGCATGGCAAAAGCGCGATCGCACCGATCAGACATCTCACTCCATTAAAAGTAAAAGGTTCCAAATGATCCATCCCTACACTCTGTGCAACAAAGGCTGTTCCCCATATAAATGCTGTCAATAACAGCATACTCGCATTCTTCGGTCTCATTTCTCATATCCTCCAAAAAAACTCTATCGTTTTTGATTGTACCATATTCAAGTCAAAAAGGTCAAAATATACTTTCCTTTATACAAACATTTTTCAAAAAACATTTTAAAAATCTATAAATGCCTCCCATTATTGATTTTTCACCAGAATGTTGCATTTCCCCTCCGGTTTTGTTACGGTATAAGCAGTGAAAAAGGAGGACGAGCTTATGTTATTAGAAGAACTTTTACAACAACCTGGATTTATCTATGAAATAAATGGAAAATATTATTTCCTTGGAAAATGGATCTGCAAAGAATGTACAGAAGTAGACGCAACCGACAGCGTAGCAATGTATCAGATGTGCCGCAAGCAGCAGGAAGAACAGGAAACAAATATGTATTTCCAAAAAATTCGCGCACACAGCGACTTTGCATTGGAAATTCCATATAACCCGGCAAAAATAAAAAGCGATATGGAAGCAATCCTTACCGCTCTTTCCGACGAAACAACTGCTGCCCTTTCCGCGCAGCTTGAAAACTTCAAAGAAGACCTTGCAAAATACTGTGGTTAATCACAGCAGATTTGCAAAGACAAGGCTACACTTACCCGCGCAGCCCTGCAATTAAACGTTTTGGATAACGCAGCAGATCCAGTGCATCCTCTGAGGATGTCACACAGAGGTCTGCTGCGTTTAATGTTTTCATGTAAGCACCCTCTTTATCAATTACTCCGATTGAAAGTGCTGCCTTCTCAAACATCTTTCGATCATTGCGCCCATTTCCGATGCAGACACAATGTAAAGAAGCTTCCTCTTCCAATATACGAAGCTTGTGATCCATCGCATCCCCGACTGGGAAAGTATGCACCTTCACCCCAAGACCTTCACATTCTTTTCTAGCCGTTCCATGGGTATCCGCAGTTAAAATAAAAATCTCAAATTGCTCCGATAATCCTTTGAGCCTTTCTTTCACCGATTCTCGAATGAGACCATCCACCGCGATCGTACCATTATAATCTAATAAAAGTTTTCGGATATCCAGCGTCTGATATCCCGGAACCTCAATTATCATACTTATGTTTCTCCTTCATTTTCCAAAAATGTAAGAACTCCTTCACAGCCTTCTTTCACATCACGGTATGTATCGTCAAAATTGCCCGTATACCACGGATCCGCAATATCTTCCCCTTTGCGGTCTGTGAAATCAAGTAGCTTAAAAATCTTATGATCCGGATCATCTCCCACAATTCTAAGCATGTTGCGGATGTTCCAGCTGTCCATTCCGATCAGATAGTCAAACTCCTCATAATCCGATTGCGACATCTGGCGTGCGCGGTGATCGCCACATGGAATTCCCACTTCTCTCAATTTATTTCTCGTGCCATGATGGACACCATTTCCGATTTCCTCGCGGCTGGTCGCCGCTGAGTCGATATAAAATTCGGCGCTGTGGCCTGTCTCGTTAACTAGATGTTTCATAACATACTCTGCCATAGTAGAACGGCAAATGTTGCCGTGGCAAACGAAAAGTACTTTTATCATGTGTTTCAACCTCCATATTTTGCTCGATTTTGAGCCTGCACGCAGCAAGTCCGCTGATTCCCATAATTCTGTTTCTAATTTTCGAATGTTAATCATTGTTTTATGCTCCTATATATCAAAACCCTATTCTCTGTCGTATATCATTCAACCATTCTCCCTTATATTTGAAGAATCTTGGTCCTGCAATCGAATATTTTTTGCCTGAAATAAGTTTAGCAGCTGCAGTCAGAGACATTTCCTTTCCTTGATATTCCACTTTTCTGTCACCAACAACCTTACACTTAATACTTGGATCATCATAATATTCGACCTCTTCTCCTACTGAAATCTGGCATTTAGAAAAGGAAAAGTTTTCTGCTTTTTCATGACTTTCTGTATCAATCTCTTGTGCCAACTGTTCTTCTTGCGCTTCTACATAACTTGGAGCAACTAATTTCAGATTATCTTTGCAATCATGGATTTCTGCCATTGCTTCCAAAATAGCATATGCTTCTTCTGGCTTCATTGCATAAAATTCACGGATTCTTTTCTGACCATTAAAGTCATCAATAGAACGCAAGTCCGGATTCAACTTATCAATAATTGTATGAAGTTTTAAATCAGATAATCTTGAATTCACCTCATACGTCGCATACACTCGGAATGCGAACGGAATACATTCACTACGATTCAATTGTTTTAATCGTTTATCTATATCATCTGCATATCCTATTTTCACGTAATCTGGGAAAGAAGGATTTGTCAGAATGTAAATTACACCTTTCTTATCACTCATATTCTTATTTCTCCACTTACAAATCAGTTTATAACATATATTTTCAAAGTGAAATTTTGCTCTTTGAACTTTTCCAAAGTGTCAATTTGACACTTTGGAATAAACCTTTGAAACTTTAGAAACTGCCCTTTAATAAGCAATCCTAAAATAGTCCAAATACGCTTTATATTTATCCTGTGCTGTCAGACAGGTATCTGTCAGATAGCCTTTCTCATTATTCCATTCTTTCAACCCACGATAATAGAACATTTTCAAATTATCTTCGATGATGAATGGAACGATATTGTATTTCAGGCATTCCTTAAACATAATCAATCTACCCACACGACCGTTGCCGTCCTGGAACGGATGGATTCGCTCAAATTTTACATGGAAATCCAGAATATCTTCAAAAGTCTTTTCTTTTTTTCTGTTGTACTCTGTCAGCAGCGCTTTCATTTTCTCGGAAACTTCTTCCGGAAGTGCGGTATCCATGCCGCCAACTTCATTCGGCATTTTTTTATAATTGCCTACAGCAAACCAATCTTTTCTGGAATCACTGGTTCCATTCTTCAGGATCAGATGAAGTTCTTTGATGAATTTCTCTGTCAGAGCAGTTCTTGCGTTATCAATAATCAGATCAATACAACGGAAGTGATTTGCTGTTTCAATCACATCATCTACATTCAGCACTTCTTTTTCCACACCGATGGTGTTGGTTTCAAAGATGTATCTGGTCTGATCATGAGTCAGACGGCTGCCTTCGATATGGTTGGAGTTGTATGTTAAATCAATCTGTGTCTTATGGTAAATACCACCTGAATACTTACTTGCTTTCTGTTCCTGCAGAATATCAAGCAAAGTAATAGGCTGTTCTTTTTTCTTGTTGGAACGCTCCGGTTTTTCTGCATTTTCGGGAATATTCCAGGTCTTGCCAGTTAAAAATGCACCGTTCACACGTCCCTGAGCACAGTAATTTCTAACGCTGCGCTCCGACACATCCCATTTTTTCGCCATTTCAGTAACTGAAAGGTATCGCATCTGCTCTCCTCCGTTATAAATCAAATCAAAATTTATATTTTACTACAATACAGTATATCACACCATCGGCAAAATATCAATTTGTTATCATGTCATCGTTTCTATTTTTTGCCGTTTCTGCTATTTATATATTTACAGCATCAGCATTGTAATAAGAAAACTTCTGACCAACAACATGTATCAATCAGAAGTTTACTTTTTTATATTTGAAAGAAGAACACCAAGTCCTTCCTCGTCCGATGGCCCTTCTACAATTACAAAGACAATTTTTCTTTTTGCCACTACATCTCACCAGCCTCTCTAAATGCCAGTGCGATTTCATAGTTGTTTGCTGGCTCATAAACAACTTCGTTCTGCTCTCCCAGAACAATATCTCTGTAATAGAAATCTCTCAGGTTATTATTCTCTTTTACATTTACCATTCTCAGATAACGATTCTCTGGATTGGTAGTGGTAAACGCAATAAATCCTCTGTCTAAAGTCTCTAATGGACGCAAATTATGTGATGTAAAGATTAACTGGCCTTTACCCTTTTCTGAAATAATTCTAAGAAGCTCACCTAACAGATATTCAAATACACCGGAATCAAGCTCATCGATTGCCACTGTAATGGATGGCTTATTATATACAACAATCAAAAGCTGCAAGATTGATACGATTTTCTTGATACCTTCCGACTCATAACGCAGAGGAATTTCTTTACTATTCTTCTTGGACATAAGTTGAACACGACATCCGATATTTCCGTTCTTCAGAACCTGTGGGCCGAAGTTATACATACTGATGGTCAATCCGGGAACAATCTGAGAAAGAACCATGTTCATGTTTGGAATAATTTTCTCAATCAGCTCTGCAGCTCCCTTAGGAATCGTCTCCGCCTCATCAAGCGGCAGCATGATATTTCCAACATCAAATATTGCAATGCTTTTGGATTCATTCCGGATTTTGCCATATTTGAGCAATAGGTATGCCGGCATACATGCGGTGTAATGACAGGTATCTGTACTTTATAGGTATTATTATACTTCTGAATGATGTGTTGAAAATAATGCTCCCAGTGCAGGGAATAACAGATACTTTCATTTTTATCAAAGTATAAGAATCCACTTTTTCCATCTACCATAGGTTCTGCTTTGGGCGGGTTTCGTTTTTCTATTATTTTCCGAAAGCATTCCTCTACATCTGCAGTCATAGGTATCTTTCTTGTTCCGCTGGTTGTCTTAGTTTCTTGAATATAATATCCGATTTTTGATTTCTTCTGCAATTGATGATCGATGTTAATCGTATGCTCCTTGAAATCAATATCAGAAATCGTTAAACCACAAAATTCCGAGATGCGAAGACCGGTTTTAAATAAAATGTAGATTCCCTCATAATACCTGCAAAAATGAGGATCTTCCTTCACAAATCGTAGAAACTTACGTTCCTCTGCCCTGCTGATTGCCTCTCTTGTTACACTGTCATTTACAACCACTTCCATTAGCTGAAACTGAAATGGATTTTTCCTGATCAGGTCATCATCCACCGCCAACTGAAATGCCGGACGAAGAACTCCTCGGATTGAATGGATGGAACTATAGCTTTTCTTTTCTACCTGCTGAAGATGTATCAGCCAACATTTTGCATCCGAAATCCGAACCGTATCAATCCTTCTTTTTCCAAATGGATCTTTCTTCAATAAATTGATAACTGTTCCGTATCCTGCAACTGTAGTAGGTCTGACACCGGTTTTTGTTGATGTATATTTTTCAACCAGTTCCAGTACCGTCATATTTCCGCCATTTGTTGCAATCTGCTCAAAATGGTCCGCCTGGATTTTCTTCTCCATCTCCCGAAGCGACAAAGTACGGCGCTTTCCTTTCGGAGTTGCATCGTTATGATCTAAACGCCAGCTATATACGCAGCGCTCCTTTCCCATCTCATCGACATACTTAAATCGATATCTGCCATCAGATAACTGTATTTCTCCATTGTGTAATATACGTCCTCTATGATCTCTCCTTTTTTCACTCATAATTTTTTAGTCTCCTTCATCAAATGTTCATTTAACTTGGAAGACCGTCTCGGTTTATTCATTATACCACAAGACCTTCTCTTCGCTAAGATAAAATGAACATTATTTTCATTACTATTTCTTCTATTCTGTCACTTAAACTGTACTGGCTGTATCCAGATAATCTTCAAATAATTTCCTTTTAAATCGGATATGAGAACCCACTTCCAAAATAAAATCTGCTCCTTCATTTTCACCTGCGATCTGTCTTAATCTCTTTTCTCCGATTCCATAATATTCTGCTGCTTCGGAAACATTTAAAGAATATTTCTTCCAAACAGGTATTGTTTTTTCTGTATGATTCATTCGCATTCCTCCTCCCCTCTGTTTGTATTCAACAACGTTTTCGCTTTCTCCATTTTCATACTTGCAATCGCTTCTCGTTTGCTTGCGCCTCCAACATACATTGGTGTACACATTTCCAAAATACGATCATAGATACGTCTTTTATCTAACATGGTCTCGCTTTTTATTTCATTCAGTGGAAGATTGGTCGTGATGATCAAAGGTCGTCCCGAACGGATCCTGCGGTCTATGACACTAAAAATAATTCCTAACGCATATTCTGAATTTCGTTCCACACCAAGATCATCAATAATCAAAAGCTGATATGAAGCCAATGCATTGATATATTCTGTTTTGTCTGCCAGTGGAAATATATCATCGATAATGGTATTGAAGTTGGTCATCTTTACCGTTACCTCCTGCTTTAGAAGTTCATTGGCAATGCACCCGGCAATAAAACTTTTCCCAGTACCAACCGGTCCCCAGAACAAACAGCCTATATGATTTCTTTTCATTTCCTCCCAGTTATCAACATAGCTTTTTGCCTTATGCATTGCTGCATCTGACATATCTGCATTCTCAAATGTCCACTCTTCCATCCTGCTCTCGTCAAAACAGATACTCGTATTTCTACTGACTAATTCCCGGTGTTCTTTGTCTTTAAAATATTTTTGTTCTTCTTCATACGCTTTTCTGTCACAGGCACATTGCCTGGAATGTTTCTTCATCCCCATAAATCCACCCTCAGGAAAAAATGCTTCTTTCGCTTCCCCACAGACTTTACAGTATTGCAAACCATCACTGCCTACACATACAGTATCTTCTTCTCTCATCACAAACTCTCTCCTTCCCCATAGCAATAATTTACTTCATGATATTTATTTCTTTTATATTTCTCAGTTACTTTACTAGGTGCCACATTTCCGGCTTCTGCACAGCCATTTTTACAGCTAGATGATGGTTGCTTTTCTGACTCTGTTATAGCCATCTTTTCAACCGCCTTATTGTCAACCGGCTGTAAATCTATCTCATCAGATGGAATTTTTACATATAAATGATTGGGTTTTGAAAATCCACCGGATCTACGAACCAATAGTCCCACATCATCTAATTCCTTCAATGCTGTTTTTACAGAAGATTTGCATTTGCCGATTTGAACAGACAATTCCTCTATCGGAAATATCAGATAAACATTTCCATACTTGTCTATCCAGCTATTCTTTCTCGATATCCGCGCCCGGTCATACAAAATCATATAAAGAAATTTTGCAGTTTGAGAAATGCGCAGCTTTAGCAAAAACTTCGGAAACTGGAAGTACTGAAGCATCTGCTCTGACTCCTTCATGTATTCATATTTCATTCTTTTCTCGCCTCGTTTCTGTTTCTAACTGTTGTAAAAATCATTTTTATGCCGGCTCAAAAAATGTCCTTACATATATTCAAAAGATGACGGGCATAAATACAGGTTCTTGATAAAAATTTTTATTTTTTCCTGTCTAAAATACCCTTACATAAAACGAAACGCTGAGAGGCATTTTTACAGCCCCCTGACGAGATTTTTTATTTTTTCGGTTAATTGAATATTTGAAAACAAAAAAACACTCACCTATTCCAGGTGAATGCCTTTTCAAAATCTCCTTATTTTGTTGTCTGTGACGCTTGCTCAGAAACGCTTGCGTGTCTGCTAAAATATAATTGCCGGCAATTATATTTTCACGTGGGTATGGGGACGTAATCCCCATCAAGTCTGCTACTCGTAAGTAATACAAAATTGTCAAAATGACAATACTGTAATACACGGGTGGATCTTGCTCTTTACAATTTTTTATAACATACTTCTTTCTTTGTCATATATCTCTTTCCTCTACTCCTACCAATATCTCCGAATCATCCGCAACATATTTTCTCTACCAACAGGATTCATCGTATGAAGCCTGATTGGATAAAAACGTTCATTTTCCACCAGCCAATCCAATAATTTAATCCCATCCCCGCCATCATAAGCATAATCTCCCAAATCATGATCGCAGTCAATTAACACAATCGGTTCCTCCGCTGATTCAATGGTTCTCTTGGCAATATTCACACTTTTACACCATACATATCCTTCCGGAGCCGGTCGTATATCATCCAGCCATATCTTCATACATTTTTCTCCTGACAATAATAATCCTCATTTTTTATCTGCCTTCCATCCATTGTCCAGATAAGATCTATAATGACTGCTATTATCGTAAATTATTTTTGATACGGAA
>JAUNTC010000120.1 GCA_030538915.1 Lachnospiraceae bacterium
TTTCGAAACAGCAAAAAACTCCATCTCACTCAACAGGCTAAAGCCCATAAAATAAAGCCAGATCCCATCCTAAAGATCTGGCTTGTACATTTAATGCACACCCGGGCGGATTCGAACCGCCGCTCCCGCCTCCGGAGGGCGGTGCTCTATCCCCTGAGCTACGGGTGCAAAAGCAGTTATGATCAAACTGCACCTGTTATGTTATCATACTTTTCGTTTAAAGTAAATTATTTAATTTTTATTTTCACGGTCACTTTCTTTCTGCTTCCGTCTTTCGCTATTGCTGTCACTTTAACTGTCTTGCCTTTTCCAGCCCGTTTGGCCGTCAATACGCCCTTGCTGGATATGGAGACATACTTTGTATTGCCACAAACCCATCTGACCGTTTTATAGGCTCCTTTCGTGCCTTTGACGGATGCTTTTAATTTCAGTGTCTTTCCTGCCTTTACCGGCTTTGCTCCATAGACTTTTACTCTTGTTACAACGCCTTTGGCGATCTTGATCTTGTAGATAGCTTTTTTTCCGCTTCCATCTTTCGCAGTTGCCGTGATCGTAATTATTTTTCTTGCTCCGACTTTATTTGTTGTGACCAGTCCCTTTGAAGAAACTGTTGCGTACTTTGTATTGCTGCTCTTCCATGTGACAGCTTTGCTCTTAGCATTCTTAGGCGATACGGTTGCTTTCAACTGGATCTTCTTTCCAGCAGCTATGGTTGTGGAATCACCGCTTACAGTGATCTTATTAACTTTAACTGTTGGTTTGACCGGTTCCACAATCGGATCTTCAAACAGGCTGAATTCCACCCAGTTCGTATATACATCCTCTACCGTTCCATTCGGCAGCTTGCGTTCATAATGTCCTCTTGCTCGATAGAAAGTTTTTCGTGAATGCTTTTCCGGACAGAATGTACTCCAGGCATCATTATCAACCTCAACAAATCCCCCGTCATTCTTCACTTCGATGATCGTATTTTTGTATAAATACCCTTCTTCTGTATCCCATCCAAAAATAACCTTGTCTTCGTATTCATTTGTGATCCGAAGATACAGCTTTTTAGCCGGTTCCGGTTTCAGTACTGGGATCGCTGTTTCATAAGAATTCCCACAGCGGGTACACTGGAATTTCTTCTTTCCTTCTCCCAGATAAGTTGGCTCTTTTACAATCGTTCCTTTATCATAGGAATGGCCGAGTTTCGGGATCACCTTTCCTTTTGAAATCAATGTATCACAGTCTTTGCAATAAGTATCCCCTGTATATCCATCAGCTACACAAGTCACATCCTTGGTATTTCTGAACTCAAGATTTCTATGTCCGGTTGCAGGGATTTCTTCTTCATAGAAGTATTCACACTCCCTGCACTGATACCTTTTCGTTCCCGGTTTGGTACAGGTCGGTTTCTTTACGATTTCTTCCTTGTAGCTATCATATGTATGTTTTAATTTCGGGAGGACTTCCTGTTTCTTATCATAGCAACGTCTACAAGTATATTCCTTTAATCCTTCTTTTTGATAAGTCGGTTTCTCTATGATATATCCTTCATCATAATCATGCCCCAGTGCCGGGATCTCTCTTCCATCCTCAATAACTTCTTGACAATCCTCGCAAACCACATAGCCCGTATAACCCGGTTCGGTACAGGTTGCTTCGGTTTTATTCAAGACAACTGCATTCTGATGTCCTTTTGCAGGAATGGATTCCGTTTTTTTCTTTCCACAGACAGAACATTCGAAAAGTTTGCTTCCCGCCTTTGTACAGGTCGGATATCTCGTGATCTTCTTTTCTACGTATTTATGTTCGCTTAATTTGTCATTATCCTCGATGCTATACGTCTCCTCACAGCGGCTGCAGGTAAATACATGTTTTGTACCACTCATACAGCTTGCAGGGATCGTCTCCGTCTCTCGGAAATCATGTCCCAGCTCTTTTAAACTCCCCATTTCTCTACAACCACACCGGCTGCACTTATGTTCCACGAAGCCGGATTCGGTACATGTAGGATCTTCACGGTAGGGTTCCTGCATGTCATGTCCCAGTTTTCCCTTCCCACTCGGTTCTATGCTTTCCATACCGCATCTGCTACATTTACATTTACATTTATAATATCCGTCCTCCTTACAAGTCGGGAGCACTTCTTCTTTTTGGATATCATGGCCTAGTGCGAGGGCGGTGACTTTTGTGTAGTCTACGTGTGTGCAGTTTTTACAACGATATGTAGTAATTTCCTCATGTGTACAATCTGCATTTTGAGTTACTTTCCCGTTATTGTATATGTGGTCTTCTTTCTCATCATATACACAATATTTATAAAAACAGTTTTTACATTTATAAACCATTCCCGGATAGCAACCACCGATTCTACTATCCTCTTCTATGTCATGTTGTCCATTACAGAAAGAATGCTCCTTGCTGTATATTTGGGATGCAATCGAGTATTGTTTTTCATATTCATTGTCTGAATTATAAGACTTATGGAAACTGAAATCATCCGTACCATACAAGAATTCTGTTTGAGCCACACCATCAACAAATGTAAAGTTTTGGAAACTCGTAGGGTCTGTATAATAGTATGAACCATCAATCTTCACTAGGTTCCATGCATGACCCGTATATCCAAGTCGCCCGCTATCTTCCAGCACACACAATCCCGCTTTGTTTGCCATGTAGTAAAAGAGGTCGGCGTAATGCATACAGACCCCTTTTTTAGAATTAAATCCCCATATTGCCGGACTATATCTGTTTGGATTACCATTACTTTCTGTGTATGTGATGTGTTTGCCTACCCATTCTTCAATCAGAAGACATTTCTCATAATCAGATTTTCCATCTAACTTAAGACTGTTTAGGACTTCTGTTGTATCTTTTTGAAATTTTTTATACACATCTAATGGCGTTCGATAATCAAACATAAGTTGTGAAGTTGCTGTATATTTATCGTCACTATATTGAAATTTAAAACCATTTCCCCAACCCACATCTCCTCGCAACATGTGTCCGGCATCTGGGTTTCCCGTTTCTTCTTGAAACACACTTTCTTCTACTTTCTTTTTGAATGCTTGTGAATAAGATTCTTCAATTTCCGGTATTTTTTCATCTGTTTTGATTTCTACAGGTATATTTATAATAATTCCATTATGTTCCCTTTTAAGTCCTAGCTCTCTACCGATATCTACTAATTTTTTTGCCGCTTCTTCCCAAGTATTATATTTCTGTTGGTTTAGTGTATATTCCACTCTGTCATTGATATCATCTATAACTTCCTGCTTTTCAATCGTATAGTCTGCAGCATGGGCTTTGCCAGGGATGAGCAACATTCCAAACAAAAGTGAAAGTCCTACCCCTTTTATGAACTTATTGAATCTTTCCATGTACTTTCCCCTTTATATATTTTAAGAATGCCCCGGGATTGCCAAGGCATTCTTTTTATAATTATTGATATAACTTTTATTTTCCGGTAAAATATCCCGGATTACCGGCTTCATCGGTATGTGAATACCCAGAGTCCTTATGCTGTGCATCGTAGGTAGTTCCATTACCACCTTCCAGATTAACAGCTCCCTCAAACATACCGGTATCTTCTTCCACGTTTGAGAAATCCGATATAACACCATTTTTCTTCCATACCGCATACAGGTCAATTCCTAAGATACTATCCATTTTGATCGCACCTTCGTTTTTATAAGCAGCTCCACCACGTTTTGTGGTACTCCACCCAACGAATGAGTAGCCTTGTCTTTGGAACGTATTCCGTTTTAACGCTACTGTAGAATCGTATGCGATCGTTTGCGAAGCCATCGTTCCGGTTCCACCGTTTGGATGAAAGTTACACGGGTATGGGTTTGCAGTCCACTTTGCTCTTGTGGTAAAGCTTCCTTTAACATTCGTCAAATCCTTATCCCATCCGTTAAACGTATACCCCGCTTTTGATGGCGACAGGATCGTTGCGTCCTCGCCTCTTGGTATTGTCACTTTCTTTTGTGCAGTATCCCAGTCTGTTCCCAAACCGGCATCGAATGTCACCGTATATTTCGGATGGTTCATGTGCAGCTGGATCCTTGCTCTTCTATCCGTATTATATCTGATACCATTCACTGTACGCAAGCTGATCTGTGCAGCACCCACTTCAATGAACTGATTCTTTGTAGTATCTGCGTCTACACAGCTTTCTTTCGTATATTTCTTTCCTCCAGCTGTCGCATATAACCAGCATCTTCCGTGGTCTGTACTCGGGAGTTTGACAGTTGAATAATGTAAAAAGTACTTACAGGCCTTATAAAACC
>JAUNTC010000030.1 GCA_030538915.1 Lachnospiraceae bacterium
TCCTAAGTGACAAGTTTTTATTATTTCACTTGTCTACCTAGAAGGGAGCATATCAGTATACTACTTAAAGAGTTATTTTCTTGTAACTGTTTTCAACAATTTCTTATTTTTCAAATATTTTCTAAATATTCAAAAACATTCAAAACAAACATTACAACTGAAGAAAGAGGTGTATGCATGGGCTTTTGTATTGTAAATTCAGCAGTTATACAAGGCATTGAAGCAACGTTGATCCAGGTGGAAGCAGATGTAAGTAACGGCCTTCCGGTATTTCATATGGTGGGATATTTGTCTGGAGAGGTAAAGGAGGCGTCTGAACGGGTGCGCACGGCGATCCGTAACAGTGGTGTAATGTTGCCACCAAAGAAGATTGTTGTCAATCTGGCACCGGGATCACTTCGGAAAAGGGGAGCAGCGTTTGACCTGCCAATTGCGCTCAGTATTCTGGCGGCGATGAATGTATTTCCGGTGGAACGGCTCAAGGACGTTCTGGTCGTCGGTGAATTGGGACTTGATGGTAGTGTACAGAAGGTTCCCGGAGTGTTGCCGATGGTAAAGAAGGCTTCTGAGGAAGGATTTAAATGTTGCATCGTTCCGGAACAGAATGCAGCAGAAGGATCATTGGCAGAGCAGATTCCAGTGTACGGAGTGTGTTCCCTGGAGGAAGCGGTTTTTTATTTGAAAGGAGAGAAGGAACTGAAGGCAGCCGAACATAAAAGTATATTGGAATGTGGCAGATTTTTAGAGTCTGAAATTTTGGACTATAGTGAGATCGTCGGGCAGGAAGTAGTAAAACGGGCGACAATGATTGCTGTTGCAGGGGGGCACAATCTTTTGATGATCGGTCCGCCGGGAAGTGGAAAGACAATGACTGCAAAGCGGATTCCATCTATTTTGCCAAAGCCTACATTGGAGGAGAGCTTAGAAATCACAAGCATCTACAGTGTCGTAGGCAAGGTGGAAGAAGACCGTCCACTGATTCTTGGACGTCCGTTCAGAGAAGTGCATCACACGGCTACGAAGGCTGCACTGGCAGGTGGTGGAAGTTATCCGATCCCTGGAGAAATCAGTCTGGCTCACGGCGGCGTGTTATTTTTAGATGAACTTGCAGAATTTAAAAAATCGGTGCTGGAAGTATTGCGTCAGCCATTGGAAGACCAGCAGATCCATTTGGCAAGGAGCCAGGCAAATTATACATTTCCGGCGGATTTTATGCTTGTCGCCGCAGCAAATCCTTGTCCATGTGGTAATTATCCCAGCCAGGAATGCACGTGCACGCCGCAGCAGATCCAAAATTATCTGTCCAGGATCAGTCAGCCTTTCCTAGACCGTATCGACATTTGTATTGAGACGCCACGTGTCAAATACGAAGCATTGCAGGAAAAGGCAAAAGGGGAAAGCTCGGAAGAAATCCGTGACCGGGTATGTGCAGCCAGACAAATTCAAAAGGAGCGCTATAAGGACATGGATTTTTCTGTTAATGCAAGACTCGGTCCGAAAGATATACGTACATTTTGCACATTGGATGCAGTGACAGAAAAGATGATGGAGCAAGCGTTTTCTACTCTTGGTCTGACGGCCCGGACGTATCATAAGATTTTGCGTGTTGCACGTACCATCGCAGATCTGGCCGGAAGTGAAACTATTACACCGGCGCATATGAAAGAAGCGATCGGTTATCGTACAGTAGATAAAAAATATTGGGGGAAACGGTCATGATTTACGAATACTGGTTTGCAAAGATAAAAGGTGTAAGCTGTGTGAAAAAGAAAAAGTTAAGAGAGTATTTCAAAACAGCAGAAGCAATTTATTATATAGAAGAAATTAAGTTGCAGGCATCGGGCATTTTAACAGAGAAAGAAATCGAAAAAGTTATAGAAGCGAAAAGTCAGGCAGATTTGAAAAAACAGTGGGAGCAATTGCAGGATAAAAAGATACATTTCGTTCCGTATTTTTCGAAAGCATATCCGGAACGTCTCCACGATATCCCATCTCCGCCATATGCATTATATGTCAAAGGTGCACTTCCGGACATGTCAAAGCCAACTGTATCAATCGTAGGTGCACGAAACTGCACCCATTATGGAGAAACCGAGGCACTGGAGTATGGAGAACGTCTGGCAGAAAATGGAGTGAATATTGTGAGCGGAATGGCAAGAGGTGTGGACGGAGCCGGACAGAGAGGGGCATTGAATGTGGGCGGCAGAACATATGCGGTGCTGGGGTGCGGGGTTGATGTCTGTTATCCGAAAGAACACTGGGGATTGTACCAGGATATTTTAAAAGATGGAGGTATAATTTCCGAACAGTTGCCGGGAAGTCCACCGTTTGCTTCTTATTTTCCGGCGAGAAACCGAATCATCAGTGGCCTGTCTGATATTGTGCTTGTAATAGAAGCGAGAGAAAAAAGTGGATCCCTTATAACGGCAGATCAGGCACTGGAACAAGGAAAGGAAGTTTTTGCACTTCCGGGGCCGGTGACAAGCCTTTTAAGCCAGGGATGTCACCGGTTAATTGACCAGGGAGCGGGCATATTGATCACTCCGGAAGAACTGTTAGAAACAATGGGCATTATCTTGTCAAAATGTAGACAAAATAATTTGCCGGAGAAAAAAGTACTTGAAAGTACAGAAAATATGGTGTATAGTTGTGTCGATTTATTTCCGAAGGGATTGCAGCAGTTGTCAGAAGAGACAAAACTTGCGCCGGAGATCCTTTTGGAGCATTTGATAACACTGGAATTGCAAGGCGTTGTCAAAGAAATATCGAAGAATTATTATGTAAAAACCCGATAGCAACGGAATGGGTTTTATGGAGGAAATAGTTATATGGCACGTTATCTTGTAATCGTGGAGTCACCGACAAAGGTGAAGACAATAAAAAAATTTTTAGGAAGTAATTATGAAGTAGTAGCATCCAACGGACATGTCAGAGACCTTCCAAAGAGTCAGCTCGGTGTGGATCCTGAGAACGACTTCGAACCGAAATATATTACAATTCGCGGGAAAGGAGAAATTCTTGCCAAGCTTCGTAAGGAAGTAAAGAAAGCGGACAAAGTGTATCTCGCAACTGACCCGGACCGCGAGGGAGAAGCGATTTCCTGGCATCTTTGCAAGGCGCTTAAGTTAGAAGACAAGAAAACGTACCGAATCAGTTTTAACGAAATTACAAAAAATGCAGTAAAGGCATCTTTGAAAAATGCCAGAGAGATTGACATGGATCTCGTAGATGCACAGCAGGCAAGACGTGTGCTTGACCGCGTAGTCGGATATAAGATCAGTCCGGTATTGTGGGCGAAGGTTAAGCGAGGATTAAGTGCCGGACGAGTACAGTCGGTTGCGCTCCGCATTATTGCAGACCGCGAAGACGAGATCAATGCATTTATTCCGGAAGAATACTGGAGTCTGGACGTTAACTTAAAAGTCAAAGGCGAAAGAAAACTTCTCAAC
Source organism: Lachnospiraceae bacterium (assembly GCA_030538915.1). Classification (GTDB taxonomy): domain Bacteria; phylum Bacillota; class Clostridia; order Lachnospirales; family Lachnospiraceae; genus Dorea_D. The sequence continues at coordinate 3,450 of JAUNTC010000030.1, forward strand.
GCAAAATTCTACGGAACAGAGAAGGAGAAGATGACTATCTCTTCAAAAGAAGAACTGGATGCAATCGTTAAAGAACTGGAAAATGAAACTTACGAGGTTACAGATATTAAGAAGGGTGAGCGTACGAAAAAAGCACCGGTACCATTTACAACGAGTACGCTACAGCAGGAGGCATCGAAAGCCTTGAATTTTGCAACAGGAAAAACGATGCAGATCGCACAGCAGCTTTATGAAGGTATCGATATTAAAGGAAATGGAACGGTCGGACTCATCACCTATCTTCGTACCGATTCTACTCGTATTTCAGACGAAGCAGATGCAAATGTACGTGCATATATCGGAGAACAGTACGGAGAAGAATATGTTGCAGTAGGAGAGCCGAAGGCGAAAACAGATGGCAAGATCATTCAGGACGCCCACGAGGCGATCCGTCCAACAGATCCGGCAAGAACTCCGGCGGCGATGAAAGAATCGTTGACAAGAGATCAGTTCCGTTTGTATCAGCTGATCTGGAAGCGCTTCCTTGCCAGCAGAATGCAGCCGGCAAAATATGAGACAACTTCAGTAAAGATCGGTGCCGGAAAATATCGCTTTAACGTATCGGCTTCCAAGATTGTATTTCAGGGATTCCGTCTTGTTTATACAGAAGCAGGAGAAGAGAAAGAAGAAAAATCTGTATTGATGAAGAGTCTGGATATGAATTCAGAACTTACAAAAGAAAGCTTTGACGAAAAACAGCATTTCACACAGCCACCTGCACATTATACGGAAGCAACACTTGTAAAGACATTGGAAGAGCTTGGAATTGGACGTCCAAGCACATATGCACCGACGATCTCTACCATTATCGGCAGAAGATATGTTGCAAAGGAAAATAAAAATCTGTATATTACAGAACTTGGTGAAGTTGTAGATAATATTATGAAACAGTCATTCCCAAGTATTGTAGATGTAAACTTTACAGCCAATATGGAAAGCCTTCTGGACGGTGTAGCAGAAGGAAAAGTAAACTGGAAGACGATCATTGAAAATGTTTATCCGGACATTGAAGAAGCAGTGAATAAAGCGCAGGAAGAATTAGAGACCTATAAGATTGAAGATGAAGTGACAGACGTTATTTGTGAAGAATGCGGACGCAACATGGTGATCAAGTATGGTCCTCATGGAAAATTTCTTGCATGCCCAGGCTTCCCAGAGTGTCGTAATACAAAACCGTATTTGGAAAAAATCGGTGTCTCCTGCCCACTCTGCGGAAAAGACATCGTACTTCGTAAAACGAAAAAAGGAAGAAGATATTACGGATGTGAAGACAATCCGGATTGTGAATTCATGTCATGGCAGAAACCGGTTGAGAAAAAGTGTCCAAGATGTGGAAAATATATGGTCGAAAAGGGAAATAAGATCTGTTGTAGCGACGCTCAGTGCGGATATGTCGAAAATAAGGAAAATTCAGAAAAATAACGTAAATATTCGTTGAACTATAGTGAATTGTATGATAATATAACCTCATAGGATGGAGGAGTGCAAATGAGTGTACAATTATTAGACAAAACTAGAAAAATCAACAAATTACTTCACAACAACAATTCAAGTAAAGTGGTCTTTAATGATATTTGTGAAGTTTTGACAGAGATTCTGTCATCAAATGTACTGGTGGTCAGTAAGAAGGGAAAAGTTCTTGGCGGAAGCAAATGCACAGGTGTTCCGTACATAGAAGAACTGCTCCAGAGAGAAATTGGCAGACATATTGATGATATGTTGAATGAACGTCTGCTCAGTATTCTTTCGACAAAGGAAAATGTGAATCTCGAGACTCTTGGGTTTTCGGAAGAATCATCAAAGGGATATCAGGCTATCATCACTCCGATCGATATCGCAGGAGAGAGACTCGGCACATTATTCATCTATAAGAAAGACGAAGTATATGAGATTGATGATATTATTTTAAGTGAATATGGAACAACCGTTGTTGGTCTTGAGATGCTTCGTTCTGTTAATGAAGAGAGTGCAGAAGAAACGAGAAAGGAACACATTGTACAGTCAGCCATCAGCACACTGTCTTACTCTGAACTGGAAGCAATTATCCATATTTTCGATGAATTGAATGGAACAGAAGGTATTCTGGTTGCAAGCAAGATTGCCGACCGTGTTGGAATCACTCGTTCCGTAATCGTAAATGCGCTTCGTAAGTTTGAGAGCGCCGGCGTGATCGAGTCGAGATCTTCCGGTATGAAAGGAACATATATCAAAGTTGTGAATGATTATGTCTTTACTGAACTGGAAAAGATCAAAGCAGAACGCAACAACTAGTATGAAAGTATAAGGATATCGGGAGACTGGTATCCTTTTCTTTTGATTTATAATCTTTTGGAGGATGAAATGGAAAAATTTCAGGATGATACAGTCAAATTAAAAATGGTCAAGACGATTTTGGACGGTGGATTTTTTAATGACAATATCTATCTGTGCAAGATGATCAAGTATGACAAAGAAAATGAATGCATTTATCTGCTGACAGGTAAGACAGAGCTTTATGAATTCTCCCTGGACAGCATATACGAATGTACGATGATAGATGAAGAGAACAATGAAGAGATCAAATGCCTTGGAAGAATCAGAGAACGCTACTGGGATAAAAAAGGAAAAGTACTTGTTCTTCATGTGGAAAATGGATTTTATAAAAATACCGTAAACTAATTAAAGGTTGTTGACAAAAGAGAAAGAGAGTGCTATTTTATATCTAGAGTTTATTAGCACTCTCTTTTTACGAGTGCTAATAATATAAAAAGTAATATTATTCAAGGAGGAATAAATATGAAATTAGTACCATTAGGAGACAGAGTCGTATTAAAACAGCTGGTCGCAGAAGAGACTACAAAGTCAGGAATTGTGATCCCTGGACAGTCGAAAGAAAAACCACAGCAGGCAGAGATCATTGCTGTAGGACCTGGTGGAATGGTTGACGGAAAAGAAGTAAAGATGAACGTCACTGTTGGACAGAAAGTTATTTATTCTAAATATGCAGGAACAACGGTAGAACTCGATGATGAAGAGTATATTATCGTGAAACAGGACGATATCCTTGCAATTTGCGAGTAAGATTGTGAAGTTAAGATCAGAAATGAATAGACAGGAGGCATTTTATTATGGCTAAAGAGATTAAATATGGCGCAGAAGCAAGAGCAGCATTAGAAGCAGGAGTTAACAAACTGGCAGATACAGTCAGAGTTACATTAGGACCAAAAGGACGTAACGTAGTACTTGATAAATCTTATGGAGCACCGCTTATCACAAATGACGGTGTTACAATTGCAAAAGAGATCGAGTTAGAAGATGCATTCGAGAACATGGGAGCACAGCTTATTAAAGAAGTAGCTTCTAAGACAAATGATGTTGCTGGAGACGGAACAACTACAGCTACTGTACTTGCACAGGCAATGGTTCATGAAGGAATGAAAAATCTGGCAGCCGGAGCAAACCCGATCATTTTAAGAAAAGGTATGAAGAAAGCAACAGACAAGGCAGTGGAGACAATTGCCAAGATGTCCAGCAAAGTAAAAGATAAAGATCAGATTGCGAAAGTTGCAGCTATTTCTGCAGCTGACGAAGAAGTTGGAAAGATGGTTGCAGATGCAATGGAGAAAGTTTCTAACGATGGAGTAATTACAATCGAAGAGTCTAAAACTATGAAGACAGAACTTGACCTTGTAGAAGGTATGCAGTTCGACCGAGGATATGTATCTGCATATATGGCAACAGATATGGACAAGATGGAAGCAAACTTAGATGATCCATATATTCTTATTACAGATAAGAAGATTTCTAATATTCAGGAAATCTTGCCGGTTCTTGAGCAGATTGTTCAGTCTGGAGCAAGACTTCTTATCGTAGCAGAAGATATTGAAGGAGAGGCTCTTACAACTCTGATTGTTAACAAACTTCGTGGAACATTCAATGTTGTAGGTGTGAAAGCTCCTGGATACGGTGACAGAAGAAAAGAAATGCTCAAAGATCTTGCAATCTTAACTGGTGGACAGGTGATCTCAGAAGAACTGGGCATGGAATTAAAAGACACAACTTTAGATCAGCTTGGACGTGCAAAATCTGTAAAAGTACAGAAAGAAAACACAGTGATCGTTGACGGATGTGGTGACAAAAAGTCAATCGCAGACCGTGTTGCACAGATCAAAGCACAGATCGAAGAGACAACATCTGATTTTGACAGAGAAAAATTACAGGAAAGACTTGCGAAACTTGCAGGTGGAGTAGCTGTTATCCGTGTCGGTGCTGCAACTGAGACAGAGATGAAAGAAGCAAAACTTCGTATGGAAGATGCACTTGCAGCAACAAGAGCAGCAGTAGAAGAAGGAATCATCGCAGGTGGTGGATCTGCATATATTCATTGTGCAAAAGAAGTTGCCAAGACTGTAGCAGAACTGGAAGGCGATGAAAAGACAGGTGCCAATGTTGTGTTTAAAGCACTGGAAGCTCCACTGCTTCGCATTGCTGCCAACGCAGGACTGGAAGGTGCTGTTATTATTAATAAAGTATATGAGTCAGAGCCAGGTATCGGATTTGATGCATTAGCTGAGAAATATGTAGATATGGTAGAGTGTGGAATCCTTGACCCTGCCAAAGTAACAAGAAGTGCATTGCAGAATGCTACAAGTGTTGCCTCTACATTACTTACAACAGAATCTGTTGTTGCAAATATTAAAGAAGATGTACCGGCTATGCCAGCAGGAGCAGGTGCCGGAATGGGCATGATGTAAGAAAAAGTTAAGAAAACTCCCGTAGTGGGAGTTTTCTTTTTTTACCTTTTTGTGCTACAATAATTACATAATGCCAGTGCTAGAAACGTAAAAAATCTGCAGGCATTGAAGTTATGAGGCGCGGAGGATGTAAGCTATGAAAGACATATATACAGAACAGCTTGTGAAAAGAAAAAAAGGCAAAAAACACTGGCTTTTGGAAGGCGTTTTGCTTGCGGTAACACTATTAAGTATATATGGTGCATTCCGTTATCCGTTGCTGCTAATTTTCACAGCGATCCTTATTGCAGGTAATATTTTCCTTTATCTGGAACTGGATGTGGAATATGAATATCTCTTTGTAAACGGAGAGATGAGTATTGATAAGATCATCTACAAGTCAAAAAGGCGTAGGATCTGCACGATTGCACAGGCAGATATGGAAATCCTGGCACCGTATGGCGCAGGGGAACTCAGACAGTATCAGCGTGCACACAAAGTGGACTACAGTTCTGGTGCTATTTCAGATAAGACATATGTAATGGTTGTTTCGATGAAAGGAAAGAAAAAAAAGCTCTTCCTGGAACCTAATAAGACAATGATAGATGCATATGCAAGACTGGATCCGAGAAAAGTTGTATCTGACTCTGTCAGATAAATGACGCATATTGTATGTATAAAAAAACAAGTTGACAAACAATAGTATAATTCGTTATTATAGCAGTTAACCATAAGAAAAAGCAAAACGGGGACTTGTTCTTCGATAAGCTGTAAATTAAGTAAGGAAAAGAGTGAAAGGAGTTAACCATGGGAAGAATTATTGGAGAAGGAATTACATTTGACGATGTGCTGCTTGTACCGGCATATTCTGAGGTAATCCCAAATCAAGTAGATTTATCCACGTATTTAACAAAAAAAATCAGACTGAACATACCGATGATGAGTGCAGGTATGGATACAGTTACAGAACATCGTATGGCAATTGCGATGGCTCGCCAGGGGGGAATCGGTATTATTCACAAGAATATGTCGATTGAAGAACAGGCAGAGGAAGTTGATAAAGTAAAACGTTCTGAGAACGGTGTTATCACAGATCCATTTTATCTGTCTCCAGAGCATACGTTGGAGGATGCCAATAATTTAATGGCGAAATTCCGTATTTCCGGTGTGCCGATTACAGAGAATGGAAAATTAGTTGGTATTATTACAAACCGTGATCTAAAGTTTGAAGAAGATTTTTCTAAAAAGATCAAAGAATCTATGACTTCGGAAGGTCTTATTACAGCTCCGGAAGGAATCACACTGGAAGAAGCTAAGAGAATCCTTGCAAAAGCAAGAAAAGAAAAATTACCGATCGTTGATAAGGACTTCAACTTAAAGGGACTTATTACAATCAAAGATATTGAGAAACAGATCAAGTATCCATTGTCTGCAAAAGACGAGCAGGGAAGACTTCTCTGTGGTGCTGCGCTTGGTATTACAGCAAACTGCTTAGAGCGTGCACAGGAGCTTGTGAATGCACATGTTGATATTGTAGTTATGGACTCTGCACACGGACATTCTGCAAACGTTCTGCGTACAGTAGATATGGTGAAATCTAAATTCCCAGATCTTCAGGTTATCGCAGGTAACGTGGCAACAGGAGAAGCTACAGAGGCACTGATCAAAGCCGGAGCGGATGCTGTTAAAGTTGGTATCGGACCTGGATCTATCTGTACGACACGTGTCGTAGCAGGTATCGGTGTTCCACAGATCTCCGCAGTTATGAACTGCTACGAAGCAGCAGACAAATACGGTATTCCGATCATCGCAGATGGTGGTATTAAGTACTCAGGAGATATGACAAAGGCAATCGCAGCCGGAGCAAACGTATGTATGATGGGATCTATCTTCGCAGGATGTGACGAGAGCCCGGGAACATTCGAATTATTCCAGGGAAGAAAATATAAAGTATATCGTGGTATGGGATCTATTGCAGCTATGGAAAACGGAAGCAAAGACCGTTACTTCCAGACAGATGCGAAGAAACTTGTACCGGAAGGAGTAGAAGGACGTGTAGCATACAAGGGATCTGTAGAAGATACTGTATTCCAGCTTATGGGAGGACTTCGTTCCGGTATGGGATATTGTGGAACTCAGACGATCGAAGATCTTAAGAAGAGTGGACAGTTTGTAAAGATTTCTTCTGCTTCTCTGAAAGAAAGTCATCCACATGACATTCACATCACAAAAGAAGCTCCAAACTACAGTGTAGATGAGTAAGAACTGGATAATTAAGATATATTAAGTAAGATAGCAGGAGGCGCAACATGAAAAAAGCATTTGGCACATCAGCAACAGTAGGAGAGACTGAAGCTTATCTGTTGAAGAATGGAAAAGGTATGGAAGTCACCGTTTCGAATTATGGTGCAACTGTAGTAAATATCGTTGTACCGGATAAGGACGGACAGCCGACAGACGTAGTATTAGGTTATGATGACGTTAACGGTTATGAGAGTGGAACTTGCTTTTTTGGTGCATTTGTAGGTCGTGTGGCAAATCGTATCGCAGGTGGTTCCTTCACATTGAATGATCAGACCTATGAACTGACAAAAAATGATGGAGACAATTCTTTACATGGCGGTATGGATTTTATGAATAAGCGTCTATGGAATGTAGATCGTGCGACAGACAACAGTGTAACGATGCATCTTGACAGTCCGGATAAAGACCAGGGATATCCGGGGGATTTGAAGATCACAGTAACTTATACAGTTACAGAAGAGAATGCATTTGAAATTACGTATGGTGCAGTGACAGATGCGGACACGCTTGCTAATTTTACAAATCATAGTTACTTTAATCTTTCCGGACAGAATAGTGGTACAGTTTTAGACCAGGAAGTAACAATCTGTGCTGATTATTTCACAGTGGCAGATGCTTATAGTATTCCGACTGGGGAGTTAACACCGGTAAAAGATACACCGATGGACTTCAACGAATCAAAAACAATTGGTCGTGATATCGAGGCAGACTATCAGCCATTGATCTTTGGAAAAGGATATGATCATAACTGGGTGATCCGTGGAGAAGGCTTCCGCAAGGCAGCATCTATGTATTCTACAAAGACAGGAATTCATATGGATGTTTATACTGACATGCCTGGTATGCAGTTATATACAGCCAACTTTGTAGAAGATGAGGTTGGAAAAGGAGGAGCAATCTATCCGTTTCGCAGTGCGGCATGCTTTGAGACACAGTTTTTCCCGGATGCAATCCATCATGATGCATTTAAACAGCCGGTATTAAAGGCGAACGAGCCGTTTTCATCAAAGACGGTATATCAGTTTACAGTAAAGAATGTGTAGTATGAAGAGACGTAAGAAAAAGAGAAAAACACTTACAACTATACAAAGAAGAATGAAGGTCCAGCGCAGAATGCGCCTGGGCCTGATTTTATTACTGGTTTTAATGGTAGTGACCGCCGGAGTTAAAATATTTAAACCACAATGGCTTCCAATTGGATACAGTGAGATCGACAACGCACAGGTAGATGCATCTAAGCCGGACATCGATGTAGAATTGCTGACGCCGAACCCTTATTCCAGACCTGGGATCAAAACAGGTAAAATAAGAGGAATTGTGGTCCATTATACGGCGAATCCAGGCGCAACTGCGATCAGTAACCGCAATTACTTTGAAGGGTTAAAAGACAGTCACATAACAAAAACGAGCAGCAATTTTATTGTAGGCCTGGACGGAGAAATCATTCAATGTGTCCCTACGTGGGAAGTCGCTTACGCTTCGAATGACCGCAATAAGGATACGGTTTCAATTGAATGCTGTCATCCGGACAGCACAGGAGAATTTAATAAGGCAACCTATCGTTCGGTTATACAATTGTGTGCATGGTTATGTCTGAAATTCAACCTTTCACCGGAGACAATTATAAGACATTACGATGTGACCGGCAAAAATTGTCCGAAGTATTATGTAGAACATCCAGATGAATGGAAGCAGTTCCGCAAGGATGTCAAAAAAGCACTGGAAAATTCGAAGTGATATTGATATAATAACCACGTAATATTGCTTGAAAAACGCAAAAAGATTATAAAAAAACTACAAAAGAGATAATAAATAAGCTGACAGGAGAGACTAAAATGAACGACTTGGAATTATATAGAGAGCAGCTTGCTCTGTGTGATGATAAAATTATTGATGCACTTGTAGAGAGAAGTATGATCATAGAAAAAATCATGGCTTATAAAGAAGAGTATGGATTATCTATCCTTCAACCGGCGCAGGAGGCAAAACAGGAAGCGCGGCTGGAAGAAAAACTCAAATGTAACAAATATCAGGATGAGATCAGTGACATTTTCGAGTGCATCCGCAAAAACAGCAAGCGGATCCAGGCAAGAAAACTGTTTGACTATAACATTGTTCTTATTGGCTTTATGGGGGCAGGGAAGTCGACAATTTCCGATTACTTAAGTACAATGTTTGCAATGGATATCGTAGAGATGGATCAGGTGATCGCTGAGCGGGAAGAAATGAGCATTCCGGATATTTTTGCCACATATGGAGAAGAGTATTTCCGAAACTTGGAGACGTCACTGCTGATTGAAATGCAGGAAGAGAAAAATACGATCATTTCCTGTGGCGGTGGAGTGGCACTTCGAGAAGTGAACGTAAAAGAGATGAAGAAGAACGGGCGTGTCGTACTTCTTACAGCAAGTCCACAGACAATTTATGAACGCGTGAAAGACAGCAACGAAAGACCTTTATTGAATGGCAGAAAGAATGTAAAAGCTATTTCTGAATTGATGGAACAGCGTCGTGAAAAATATGAGGCGGCAGCAGATATCGTCATTCAGACAGATCACAAAACGATTTTACAGATTTGTGAGGAATTAGTACAACGATTGACGGAGATGGATGAATAGGTATGTTTGATAGATTTTTTCCAGATGCATATGTAGCATCTACTTATGTGATTGATTTTGAAAAAATGTATGAAGAGGGAATCCGAGGGGTGATTTTTGACATTGATAATACACTTGTTCCGCATGGAGCACCGGCGGACGCACGTGCAAAGGCACTGTTTGCAAGATTGAAAAAGATTGGATATCAGTGCTGTCTGATTTCAAATAATCAGGAGCCAAGAGTGAAGATGTTCAATGAAGAAATCAATGTAAATTATATTTTTGATGCACACAAGCCTTCAACAAAAAACTATAAAAAAGCGATGGAGATCATGGGGACAGATACATCGACAACGGTATTTGTAGGAGATCAGCTTTTTACAGACGTATGGGGAGCGAAAAGAACCGGAATCAGGAATATTCTTGTAAAACCGATACACCCGAAAGAAGAGATTCAGATCGTATTAAAACGATATTTGGAGAAAATTGTTCTTCATTTTTACAAAAAGAAGCTGAAAACGCAGTAAAACAGGCATATACAGCAAAAAACGGTTGAAAAAAGTGTTCGGATATTATAGAATGGTACAAGTGAGTAGAATTTAAAGTGTGTGAACACATAATTTAAGGAGGATAAAAGTATGGCAACAAAGTCAGCAGGTGAATTTAGAAATGGTATGACACTGGAAATCGATGGAAAAGTATGTCAGGTAATCGATTTCATGCACGTAAAACCGGGAAAGGGTGCAGCATTCGTACGTGTTAAATTAAAAGATATCATCAATGGTGGTGTAGTAGAGACAACATTCCGTCCTACAGAATCTTTTCAGGAAGCATTTATCGAGAGAAAGAAAATGCAGTATCTTTACAACGATGGAGATTTATATTACTTCATGGACAATGAGACATTTGACCAGATCGCTGTAAGTACAGAGGATGTTGGGGATTCTATGAAATTCGTTAAAGAGAACGAAGAAGTTACAGTAAGTTCATATCAGGAGAAGCCGTTCGCAATCGAACCACCTCTTACAGTAGAGCTTGTTGTTACAGAGACAGAGCCAGGATTCAAAGGAAACACAGCACAGGGTGCAAGCAAACCGGCAATCGTTGAGACAGGTGCTCAGGTTGCAGTTCCACTGTTCGTAGAGCAGGGAGAGAAGATCAAGATTGATACACGTTCTGGAGAATATTTATCAAGAGCAAACTAGTCTTTGCATCTTCTGTAAAAAGAATAGAAATGTCAAAAAAGCCTTGCAATTTTTGCGAGGCTTTTTTATAATAGAAAAACCATAATATTTATTCTAAATTTCTAATTTCTTAGAAATAAAATACGGAGCTCTCCGTATGGATTTCCAAATGATACCTGCAGTATTGGCGAAGAGGGAGGATTATGACTTATCATCAATTTACTGTGGAGTTAGCAGACAATGTAAAAAAACTTGCCGGAACAGGCGTGGAAGTGGAGGTGTGCAACAATAAGAAAATAATGGAATTGTCCGAGTGGGACTGATCCTTTCGGAAAAGAATGTTAATATATCACCGACTATCTACATGGAAGAGTATTACAAATTGCATCAGGAAGGCTGCAAGATGGAAGATCTTGCAAGAGCGGTGTTGGAGTTGTATGAAAATGTGAAGTTCGATAATTCCTGGGAGAACATGGAATTTAATGAGTATGAAAGCATTAAAGATAATATTGTCATTCGACTTGTGCAGAAAAAACGTAATCAGGAGCTTTTGAAAGAAATTCCGTATATACCAATGCTTGATCTGGCAGTCGTATTTTATATGATCCTTGAAGTGACAGAATTCGGTATGGCGACGATGCGCGTAAGCAATGATACAATAGAAAGATGGAATGTCAATGTCCAGCAGCTTTATGTTACAGCACTTATGAACACCCAGAGAAGATTGCCCGGAGAATTTATGACACTGAATGATGTAATCGGGGAAGGAGAACCATATGTCAGCGCAGGACCGAACATGTACGTATTGTCTAATGACAGGAAAAGCTATGGTGCAGCAGCCATTTTATATCCGGGATGTTTAAAACGGATTGGAGCTTATTTGAAAGATGATTATTTTATTGTTCCAAGCAGTGTGCATGAAGTGATTATTGTTCCGTATGAGGAAATTTCAGACAGTCAATATTTAAATGAGATGGTGGAGTGTGTGAATTCCAACTGTGTGACGGAGGAAGAAATATTGGAAGATCATGTGTATTATTATCGGAGGAGCAAAGATCGAATTGAAATATGTTAATGAAAAGAAAAAACATTTTATCATTGCTACTTGCAGTATTGATATTTGCTACTTCTTTCCAGCTGCAGGGTATGACCGCTCATGCTTATAGCCATTATCTTTCGAGGACCCGTCATGAAAGCAGTCATATCGTAACTTATCAATGGGGAAGTGGCGGTAAGTTCCATACAGACAGGGGCTTAAACTATATCAAGGAAAACAAGGTAGTTCTTTTGCATTACATGGATGGGGAGCTTGGCCAGTGTGTCTATGCAGAACAGGAAACACCGATCGGAGCTGCAAAAGAATTCAATCCGAGGACGGACTGGCGAACATCCTGGATGTTTGAAAAAAGAGCCGGATATGAAAAATATAAATATATCGGTTTGGCGCAGGAATACCTCTGTTCCAAAAGAGTATCGTTAAAAGGGATTTCCAGAAGTTCAAAACTCATGGCATTAAGCAAAAACGACCGTGCTATGTTGGCACAGGGATTTGCATGGTACATGCAGCACGGTTCCTATAACCGTACAAAAGGGCAGACCGTAAAGCTTATCGGGTACATCAAAGGCTTCCCTGCAGCAAAGCAGATCGTCCTTTATGATCAGATCTATACTGCAGCAAAGGCAGTTATGGAAGATTATACCGTTACGCAGAAATGCTATAAGCTGGTGTATAACGGAAACAGTTTCCAGCCCATCGCAGTATTCAAGGTAGTAGCGGATCCAAAACCGAAAAAGAAAAAAGTGGAAGTTTCCGATTCAGACTCGCTTACACAAAAAGTCAATCTCAATGTTGTAAAGACCGATACTTTAAGTGATGCCGGACTTGGCGGGGCAAAATTCAAGGTTACATGTAACGGCAAAAAAATCACGATACTCACAACGGATGCGGAAGGAAAGGCTTCTTACGAGCATAAACGGACTCTGAAAACGAAAAAATATTCCATAACGAAAACTTATATCACAAACTGGGATGATCTGGACCGAGAAGCAAGAACGACACTGACGAAGAACGGTTACTATCAGAACAAGAGCAAAGCGATAAAAGCAACAAAGTCAGAAATCAACAAAAAAATCAAGGCAGAACTGCAAAACTTGAAAGCAAAGACCTATGACTGGAAAGTAACAGAGCTGGAAGCTCCGTTTGGACACAAGATCAACAAAGCAGAAAAGTCAAAGACAGAAAAACGAGATAAGAAAGATCTGACCTTCCGCTTCACAGACCTTCCGGAAGACCATTCCGTTACGATAAAGAAAGTCAGCGAAACCGGAGAATACGAACTGGAAGCAACGGTCAAGGATGCAACGTATGGAATGTTTGCTGCAGAACCGATCTATGACACGGATAATAAAACGGTTCTCTATAAACGAAATGCGCTTGTTGCAGATCTTATAACAGACAAGTATGGAAAAGCGTCTATTTCCGAACTGAAGCCGGGAAAATATTATTTACAGGAACGGATCGCGCCGGAAGGATTTGAGTTAAGTGATAAGATCTACCCGATCGATCTTACAAAGACGGATGCCAATCAAGAAGTCACGGATAAGCTGATCAAAGGAAAGATCAGGATCCATAAGACCTATGGAGAAGAGAAACTTCCGGAAAAATCAGCGGAATTCGCTATCTACAACAGCAACAATGAAAAAGTAGATACTTTAGTGATCGACGAAAATGGAGAAGCAGTCTCCAAAGAACTGCCATACGGCAATTATCGGGTGGAACAGGTGACCGGTGTGGAAGGCTATGCATTCCTGTCGACTCAGAACATCAAGATCGATGGCTCAAAGGCAGAGCTTACGCTCAGTGCCAATGATGAACTGGAATATGCAGGTATTGCGATCTCCAAAACAAAGCATTGCGATGATCCGGATACAGGCAGCTTCTGGAACGAAGCAGAAAAGGGTGCAGAGTTTGAGATCATTGATGCAGAGGATCAGGTCGTAGAGAAGCTGATAACGGATGAAAACGGTTCTGCCATCAGTCAGCAATTAAAACCGGGGACATATACCGTACATCAGACAAAGGGTGCCACAAACCACGAAAAAGTAAAAGACTTTAAAGTAACTCTTAAAGATGGGGATAATAAATTCCTTTATTATGATCTCGTAGATGAAAGTAACGCATCGAAGATCTGTCTGAAAAAAGTAAAAGTAAAAGACGGGAAAGAGACGGCGGAAGCAAACGCAGAATTCTTTGTATTAAATGCAGAGTACACGAAAGACATTGCAAAAGCGGACTTGTCCACAAGTCAGAAGAGACTGGATTATGTTAATTCACTCCCAATGACGGCTGTGATCAGCAAACTTACTACAGACGAAAACGGAGAAGTCTGTGTTTTGCTGAAACATTTGGTTGAAGGAAAGGCCTTTGTTGTGTTACAGCGGAAAGGTGCAAACGGTTACTCGCTGCTAGAGCCTTATTTTTCCGAAAAAGAAACACCGGTCATGGAAAACGGACATCCGACTTACGTGATCAAAGGAAAAGATGAATTTGAAGATTATGCTTATGTCAAAGTCAGAAAAACGATGGTGACAGACCGGTTCGAAGACCAAGTAGTGACCGAGGCGGAAAAAGATGCCGAGTTTGAGATCATGAATATCAAAGGGGAAGTCGTAGAAACGCTGACTACGGATAAAAACGGAGAAGCCGTATCGGGACAGCTCCCATATGGCACTTACTTCATCCATCAGAGCAAAGGCGCAGCCACCCATAAGCTTGCAGAAGATAAAAAGATCATTTTATCCAAAGAAAATAAACAGGCGACACTTACCTTTGATTTTGAAAACGAGGAGCAACCGGTAGAGATCAAGCTGACAAAACGCTCTACGGAAACCAATATCCTGTTAAATGATGCTTATTATGAGATCTATAATGAACGGGACGAAAAGGTGGCCTATATCAAGACAGGAGAAGAGGAAGACGGTGTGGCAACGGTAAAACTTCCATACGGAAAGTATTACCTGAAAGAAAAAGTCTCACCGGACGGATATAAATGCAGTAAGAAGAAGCCGTTTGAAGTAAACTTCGAAGCTGCTCCGGATGGAAAGTTATCCTTAAATGACAAAGACGAACCCGTTTACGGAAAGATCGCCATCACAAAGACCGGCGATATATTGGATGGATTCACTGCTGAAAACTTCCAGTATACGACCGGAAAGGTGGAAGGTGCAGTTTACGGACTGTACGCAAAGGAAGCGATCAAATCCGATGATGGCACTATTCTTTGGAAGCCGGGAGATTTGATCGATAAGAAGGCAACAAACAAAAAAGGTGTCATTCAGTTCACAAGGAAGTTAAAGGATGGTACGGAGACAGACGGGTTCCCACAGGGAAAATATTACATCAAAGAGTTGGAAGCTCCATACGGTTATCAGCTAAATGAGGAAGAGCAGGAAGTCGTGATCACATGGGACACAAAGGCAAAAGATTTAAATGAAGTCACAAAACCTGTCCCGGAAGATAAACCGGAACCGGCAAAACCGATCGAATACCCGAAAGCAAACGCCGGGAAATATATCTTAAAAGACGGAAGCAAATTCCATTTTGACATTGAACAACCATTCGATATGGAAACCCTTACTTTTACAGATGAAAAAGCGCCGGCAGGAGCAAAGACAAAAGATGTTTCCTCTTTAAATGACGGAAGTGTTGTATGGTGGGCGAAAGGAAACGACCATTTCGTATCTACCCAGAAGGCTGGACAGGATGTGATCCTGAATGCAAAGTCGGCATTCCTGTTATCCAACTACAAAAAGTTAAAGGCAGTCTATTTTGACTCCGTTGATTCTTCCGGTCTGATCGATGCAACAAGCATGTTCATGAATTGTAAGGCACTTTCCGAATTGGACCTTATAAACTTCGATACGAGAAGCATAAAGTTCGTAAAGAAGATGTTTTATGGATGTTCTGGCTTAAAAAAGATCTATGCGAACACCGCACTGATCAAAGATGAACCGGAACAGTTGATCCCGGCAGGTGTGGAAGTTACACCAAAATATGATTTTGTACTTGGTACGAAGTATGCGGCGGATGATTTTGATTATAAGATCATTTACAGCAACGGCTCTGGAAAAGAGATCAATGTTACAGACAGTGAAGTGACTATCGAACCAGATACCGCAGCACCGCTTGGAAAACAGGATATTTCATTTACTTTCCAGAGCGGAGAATGCGCGCCATTTGGCAGAACAGGAACAACGGTAAATGTAGTAGACGTTCCGGAACTGGATAACAAAGATCCAAAAGACGTGGAAGTAAATATGGATATCACAGACAACCTCATCACCCATTCCATTCGCATTTCAAAAGAGGACGGAAACAGCAAACCGGTAGCGGGAGCGACATTCGGACTGTACGCAGCAAAGAATATCATTGACAGTAAAGGACGTCTGCTTTTCAAAGCAAATGATCTGATCGCAACAACCAAATCCGAACTCAATGGTGACGGGGATGCTGCAGTCGTATCCTTTTCAAGTCTGCCATCTGACGTGTATGCAGATGGTACGGGCGAGTTATACTACGTAAAAGAATTACAGTCTGCGCCGGGATATGAAATCGCAGAAATGGAAGGCAAAAAGCTTTCTTACGATGGTTCCGTAAAGAAATATAACGGAAAAGTCTCCGGTGTGATCCATGACTATGAACAGTCGGGGATCGCAGGGGATGTGGTCTATGAAAACGAATACGGACCTGTGACCAACAAGAAGATCAACAAGGTTGTATTACAGAAGATCTGGGATGATCAGAATAATGTTGGAAGCAGAACGGAATATATCACCATCAAGGCAACCAGAGGCTCTCAGGTGAAGGAATACAAGCTGACGGCAGCGAACAACTGGATGGCAGTGACGGATATCCCGATTGATGAGATGCCGGAATGGAAATTCGAAGAAGTGGTTCCGGGTGGAAATGATAAATACAATATTTCAAAGAATACAAACCCAGAAACGGGAGTATTTACTGTAACAAATAGACCGAAGAAAGCATACCGAAACTTTGTGGTTGAAAAAGTCTGGGATGATAGTGCAAACCAGGACGGTATCCGACCAGAGAGTGTAAAGATAAATCTATATCGAAATGGCAAATATTTTAACAGTACTGTTTTAAGTGAAAATAATAACTGGAAAGACAAAGTGAAATTCCAAAATTTAGATGTCGAAGATGATGATGGAATTCCATACGAATACGAATTCAAGGAAGAGCAGACCGATGTGATCAACGGGGATGCAAAGACCGGTTATGAGATCGCTTATTCAGAGGAAGAACGGATCGATTCTAACGGAGCAGGATTTACCAATGTCATATTTACGAATAAACATACGCTTCGCAACTCCAAGATCGTGATCCATAAGAAGATCAACGGGGATGTGAAATGGAATCTGGGCGAACCGGAGTTTAAATTCCTGATCACAGGCAAGACGCTGGACGGTGAAGAAGTCAAGCTTCATAAGACGATCATCTTCACAAAAGAGGAGATGCAACAGCTGCTTGCAGAATCCAAAGACGGAAAAGTAACAAAGGATTTGATCTTTGAAAATCTGGAACCGGGTACTTATACGATCACTGAGGAAGATGATGATCCGTACTATGAAATTGAAAAGATCGAGACAAGCGATGTCGGAGCAGACATTGACGGGGCAAAGAGCACTTACCAGTTAGAAAGAAAGAACGGCTCTTACGATGGACGCACGAAAGATGCAGAAGTTACATTCTACAACAAAGAACGCACCGGTAAGCTCAAAATCAAAAAGAAAGACGAAGCCGGTAAACCGTTAGAAAAAGTCGGTTTCGCACTCTATGACCGAAAACACAACCTGATCCTGAAAGGAACAACTGATGCAAAAGGGGAGTTGACATTTGAGCAGTTGCCGATCGGAAGTTACTTACTGGAAGAAACAAAAACCATGTCTGGAAAGAATAAACTGACAAAGCCGCTTAAGGTAACCGTTCCTCTTACTATGACACAGGAAGAAGTCAATGAAAAAGATGCTGATACGAGCAAAGCGATCCAGATCGGAGAAACGTATTACTTTTATCAGTTATCTTATGACATTACGAACAGTGCAACATTGGATATGCCAACAACGGGAGCAACCCCGACATATCCTTGGTTATTCCCGGCAATGCTGTTTATGGCACTGGGGCTGTTTGGATTAAATAAAAAGAAACGAAAGGGATGTGAATCGGATGAAAAAGAGTGTTAATAAAAAACGAATCGTATTATGTGGACTGGTTTTTCTTCTGTTATCACTGATCTTCGTAAAGGCTCTGCAGCTGCATGCTGCAGATGCCGCTTATAAAAGCGGATATCTTTCTTTTGAGATCATGGATGGGGATCAGTATTCGAAAGTAAGACTTCATATTTGGAGAGATACTAATATTTCCTATAGTGAGCTTACAAAGCAGAAATCCACATGGAATGTGGAATTTGCAGACACAGATAGTACAGTTAATAATCATAATATAAAGTTGTTAAAAAATAAAGTTACGACAAAGTTGGATAGAGATGGATCTTATTATCTGTTTTCAATCCCAATCTCTTATACGTTGCCAGCCAACCATGAGGTGGTGGACCAGACGATGGAAAGTGCAGTGAGTACAGACCACGGAAGATGCTGGTTATATGCGACAGCTGGAGGAAAGAAATATACGAAAGAAAGCTGTGTAGACGCAGATACTACAAAGAATCAGTTCATTGAAGTGGGTGCTGCACAGATCAGCTTGCGTACAGTGAATGGTATCAGATATAATCCTGTCTTTGACAGTTGTTAGAAGAAAAAATCGCTGTATCCCTTGTGAT
>JAUNTC010000121.1 GCA_030538915.1 Lachnospiraceae bacterium
CACAAGCTTTGCGGCTGTTTTATCTCGTATTAACTGTCAAAGATGGGATTATATATCACTTTTTTCACTAATGCAATAGATTTGCGTTTTTTATCTGAAAATTTTGTTATTACTCATCACCTGAAAGAGGTGGATGTATTCTCGACTGAGATAAACATAAATTTAACTATCATTGTAGATTCAAAATCCACATGGTATAATAATCTTACATTCGTACTAATTGCAAAGGAGTAGCCCCTGCGCAAGAAGGCGTTCAGATCGTAGTTTGCATTTTCTGTGCATAAACCGTAAGGGAGTTTTCGTACCCCCTTCTTTGGTTGTACTTTACCTGACGCCATGTGTGTCAGGTTTTTTATTTATTATGGAACATTTGAAAATGCTGATTAACAAATTAAAGGAAGAAAGAACTTTATCAAAGGCAGAGTGGACTGCGCTCATTGCAGGGCGCAACGAAGAGCTCAGTGCATACCTTTTCCAGCTTGCCAGAGAAGAGCGGCACCGCTATTACGGGCACGACGTTTACGTGCGTGGTCTCATTGAATTTACAAATTATTGTAAAAATGACTGTTTCTACTGTGGAATCCGCAAGAGCAATCGTAATGCCAACCGTTACCGCTTAAGCGAAGAGGAGATTTTATCCTGTTGCGAAGCCGGCTATCATCTTGGCTTTCGCACTTTCGTCTTACAAGGCGGCGAGGATGGTTTTTTTACAGACGAAAAACTTGTGCATCTGATCTCTGCGATCCGTTCAAAATACCCGGATTGTGCGATCACGCTTTCCATCGGGGAGCGCTCTTATGGAAGCTACAAAGCATTCTTTGATGCCGGTGCTGATCGTTATCTTTTACGTCACGAAACGGCAAATGCGTGTCACTACGCCCGTCTCCATCCGGGAAATCTGCGTGCTAAGGATCGACAGAAATGTCTGTGGGATTTAAAGGAAATCGGCTACCAGGTGGGAACCGGATTTATGGTTGGCTCTCCTTACCAGACAGCGGAAAACCTGGCGGAGGATCTTCTATTTATAAAGGAGTTAAATCCGCACATGATCGGAATCGGTCCATTTATCCCGCACCACGACACTCCATTTGCCGAAGAAAAAGCCGGGACATTGGAGCTGACGCTCTTTCTTTTAGGACTTTTAAGACTGATGATCCCGAAAGTTTTACTTCCTGCGACAACAGCACTAGGAACGATCGATCCGAAAGGGCGGGAACTTGGGATCCTTGCCGGAGCTAATGTCGTCATGCCAAATCTGTCGCCTGTAGGCGTCCGCAAAGACTATTCTCTCTACGATAATAAAATCTGTACCGGAGAGGAAGCCGCGGAATGCCGCCTCTGCTTAGAGCAAAGAATGCAGGCCATCGGTTATACAATTGTCACTTCGAGAGGTGACTCGTTGAACGAATAAATTTGTCGAATGAAATTAATTTTACTTAGGAGGAATTTGTCATGTATGATGTAAATTCAAAATGCGCGGATGAATTTATCAACCACGAAGAAATTTTAGAAACACTCGCCTACGCGGACGAGAACAAAAACAATAAGGAACTGATCGAGTCGCTGATTGCGAAAGCTGCTCTCAGAAAAGGGCTTTCCCACCGCGACGCTTCTGTATTATTAGCCTGTGAAGATCCGGAGCTTAACGAAAAGATTTTCCGTCTCGCAGAGCAGATCAAGAAAGATTTTTACGGAAACCGTATCGTACTTTTTGCGCCATTGTATTTATCCAATTATTGTGTAAATGGCTGTACTTACTGCCCATACCATTTGAAAAATAAACATATTGTGCGTAAACAGCTCAGCCAGGAGGATATCCGCCGCGAGGTCATCGCCTTGCAGGATATGGGACACAAGCGTCTTGCTCTGGAGGCTGGGGAAGATCCGGTGCATAACACAATGGACTATTATCTTGAATCGATCAAAACTATTTACGATATCAAGCACAAAAATGGAGCGATCCGCCGTGTAAATATTAATATCGCTGCCACTACTGTTGACAACTACCGTCTCTTAAAAGAGGCTGGAATCGGAACATACATCCTCTTCCAGGAGACTTACCACAAAGAAAGTTATTTGACACTGCACCCGACTGGACCAAAGCATGATTACAACTACCACACAGAAGCGATGGACCGTGCCATGGAAGGTGGCGTAGACGATGTTGGTATCGGTGTGCTCTTCGGTCTCGATAAATTCCGCTATGAATTTGCCGGACTTTTGATGCACGCAGAGCACTTAGAGGCTGCATTTGGTGTAGGACCGCATACGATCAGCGTTCCAAGACTTCGAAACGCCGACGATATTGACGCAAGCTCCTTCACAAATGGTATCGACGATGATACATTTGCAAAAATTGTTGCCTGCATCCGTATCGCTGTTCCATACACAGGTATGATCATTTCCACACGAGAAGGAATGAGCACACGCGAGCGTGTCCTTCATCTTGGAATTTCCCAGATCAGCGGTGGTTCTAAGACAAGTGTAGGCGGATACTGCGAGCCGGAACCGGAGGATGCAAAATCCGAACAGTTCGATGTTGTTGACAACCGTACGCTGGACGAAGTTGTGCAGTGGCTTATGAAAATGGATTACATTCCAAGTTTTTGCACGGCCTGTTATCGTGCCGGCAGAACCGGTGATCGTTTCATGTCACTTTGCAAGAGTGGTCAGATTCAGAACTGCTGCCATCCAAATGCATTGATGACATTAGAAGAATATTTGATGGATTACGCTTCTCCGGCTACGAAAGCCATTGGTGACAAGCTCATCGATAAGGAAGTTTTAAATGTACCAAATGAATCTGTCAGAAAGACAGTATTAGAAAACTTACGACTCATTCGCGAAGATAATCGCCGTGATTTTAGATTCTAGGAGATTTTTTATGAGCATGAATAATACACCTGCCTCTGAGCGTGTCCACATTGGAATCTTCGGCTGCCGAAATGCCGGGAAATCCAGTGTGATCAACGCCATGACCGGACAAAACCTGGCCATCGTTTCTGATGTAAAAGGCACTACAACCGACCCGGTCTTGAAAGCAATGGAGCTGCTTCCATTAGGACCGGTCGTTATGATTGACACGCCGGGGCTTGACGACGAGGGCGCGCTTGGTGCGCTCCGCGTCCAGAAAGCATATCAAATATTGAATAAAACCGACATTGCTGTCCTTGTGATGGATGCGTTCCTTGGCATGACCGCTGCAGACCGCGCTATTTTAGAGAAGATAAAGGCGAAGGAGATTCCATTTCTTCTCGTCTTCAATAAATGCGACTTGCTGGCGAGCCCGGATGGCTCGGTGGGCTCTGTGACGGCAGATATTGATTCTGGCGAGTCGGCGGAGATGCTTGCAAAAGCAGAACAGTTGCGCCGCGAGGTTGTCTCAAAATGTGACGTTCCTTCCGATTCCGTCTTCTTTGTCAGTGCTGCAAAACATGAAAATATATATGAGCTAAAGGAAAAAATTGCTTCCCTTGCGCCTTCAGATGACAATAGTCGCCGAATTGTTGCTGATCTTATAAATCCTGGTGATTTTGTTGTCCTCGTTGTCCCGATCGACAAAGCTGCGCCGAAAGGGCGCCTGATTCTTCCGCAACAGCAGACGATCCGCGATATTTTAGACAGTGGTGCAACTGCTATCGTAACGCGAGATTCTGAACTTGAGGATACGTTAAATAAACTTGGCACGAAGCCTTCGCTTGTGATCACAGACAGCCAGGCATTCGCAAAGGTTGACAAACTGACACCTTCCGACATTCCACTGACTTCGTTTTCTATTCTTTTCGCGCGATACAAAGGAAACTTAAACACAGTAGTGGGTGGGGCTTCTGCACTTGCTTCTTTGGAAGATGGCGACCGCGTCCTCATCTGTGAAGGCTGTACGCACCATCGCCAGTGCGAAGATATCGGAACGGTAAAGCTTCCTAAATGGATTCTTGAATATACAGGGAAACAAATCGACTTTGCATTCACCAGTGGCACTGAGTTCCCGGTAGACTTAACGCCTTATAAACTTATTGTCCACTGTGGTGGCTGCACACTCAATGAGCGGGAGATGAAATTCCGCCTGAAATGCGCCGAAGATGCCGGCGTGCCGATTACAAACTACGGCACCGCCATCGCATGCATGAAAGGAATACTTGGGCGAAGCATTGCAATATTTGAAAAGTAGATATGCGGGAAGGGATACACAGGCCGACGGCGGGCGTATCTCTTTTGGCTTTTTCAAGACTTGGGGGATACGTGGGCGTATCCTTTGCGGCTTTTTCAAG
>JAUNTC010000001.1 GCA_030538915.1 Lachnospiraceae bacterium
ACTGGCTGTTAGGTGGTGTATTCCCTACAACTTATATATTAGGAGGAGCTATTTTTATGGCATTTGATGGAACAACTGTTGCAGCACTTACAAAAGAATTAAGTGAGCAGCTTGTCGGCGGACGCATCGCCAAGATTGCACAGCCGGAAAATGATGAGCTGCTGTTTACAATAAAGACACCTGGTGGGCAGAAACGCTTATACATTTCTGCCAGTGCATCTCTGCCACTCATTTATCTGACAGAGGAAAATAAAACAAGCCCGATGACTGCACCGAATTTCTGTATGCTTCTTCGAAAGCATATCGGAAACGGTCGCATCACAAGTATTACACAGCCTGGGCTGGAACGAATCATCAATATACAGATTGAACACCTCGACGAACTTGGAGATCTTTGTGAAAAGACACTGATTGTTGAGATCATGGGAAAACACAGCAATATTATTTTCTGCGATATTTCCGGACGGATCATTGACAGCATCAAACATATTTCCGCCCAGATGAGTTCTGTGCGTGAAGTGTTGCCTGGCCGTGACTACTTTATTCCGGACACAATGGAAAAGAAAGATCCACTCACTGTAGACAAAGATTCCTTTATCTCTCTTTTAAGATTGAAACCTTGTCCACTTGGGAAAGCAATCTATACAAGTTTTACCGGAATCAGCCCGATTATTGCTGAAGACATCTGTTTTCTGTCCGGCATAGATTCATCGCTCACACCGAAAGATATGGAAGAAGATCTTTTTTTCCATCTTTATAAGCAGTTTTCCTATTATATGGATGATGTAAAGGCAGGTAATTTCCACCCAGTCATTTATTTTGACAATGACACGCCAAAAGAATTCTGTGCACTTTCGTTATCGCATTTTAATACTTATACAAAGAAAGAGTACACATCTATAAGCGAAGTGCTCCACACATACTATGCAACAAAAAATGCTCTGACAAGAATCCGACAGAAAAGTGCTGACCTTCGCCATGTCATCCAGACCGCTCTTGAGCGTGCGCGAAAGAAATACGACCTTCAAAGCAAGCAGTTAAGAGACACCGAAGACAGAGACAAATATAAAGTATACGGCGAACTGATCAACACCTATGGATACAATTTAAATCCAGGTGCAAAAGAGCTTGTAGCACTAAACTATTACACCGGCAAAGAAATTACGATTCCGCTGGACCCTGTGAAGACACCACAGGAAAATTCACAGAAATATTTTGCCCGCTACAACAAACAAAAACGTACTTTCGAGGCGCTCACCGAACTGCTTACCGAGACCGGCGACGATATTCATTACTTAGAATCTATTAGCAACGCATTGGACATTGCACGCAGCGAAGCCGATCTGGCACAGATTAAAGAAGAGCTCATAGAAACAGGATATGTCCGTAGAAAATATGCAAAAAAGAAAGTGAAATTAAAGAACAAACCGATGCATTACATTTCTTCGGACGGTTATCATATTTATGTTGGAAAAAACAATCTGCAGAACGATGAGCTGACCTTCTCTTTTGCAAACGGAGGGGACTGGTGGTTCCATGCAAAAGGCGCACCGGGGTCACATGTCATCGTCAAGACGAATGGGGATGAGCTTCCTGATCGTACATTTGAAGAAGCCGGAAAGCTCGCCGCCTACTATTCAAAAAACAGAGGCAGTGACAAAGTAGAGATTGATTACGTTGAAAAGAAACATGTAAAAAAACCAAACGGAGCCAAACCGGGATTTGTTGTTTATTACACCAACTATTCCCTCGTCATCGACTCCGATATCAGTAACATAAAGGCCGTGCAGGATTAGTCCTGTACGACCTTTTTTTGTCTCATTTATGATCTTGTGCCAAGAAGATAATCGACAAACTGCTGCGCAGTTCTTCCGGATAATCCTCCATGGCTTAACTCCCACTTATTTGCTTCCAGCAAAAGCTCCTCTTCCGGCATATCGATACCATTTTTCTTTGCAAGCGTAAGTACGATCTCCTGGAATTCTTTCTTCGCCGGCTTTCCGAAGTAGATCGTTACACCAAATCGAGCAACCAGTGATAGTTTTTCCTGCACCGTGTCATTTGTATGCAGTTCTTCATCGCGATCTTCTTTATCCTTGAACGTCTCTCGGATCAGATGTCTTCGGTTGGATGTTGCATAGATCAGAATGTTGTCCGGTTTTCTTTCCAGTCCTCCCTCAATCACT
This sequence comes from Lachnospiraceae bacterium, assembly GCA_030538915.1. Taxonomy (GTDB): domain Bacteria; phylum Bacillota; class Clostridia; order Lachnospirales; family Lachnospiraceae; genus Dorea_D. The sequence continues at coordinate 2,187 of JAUNTC010000001.1, forward strand.
GCCTTCAAATATTTATACTCGATCTCAAATTCCTCAAAGGAAAGATCATCCATATAAATAATAAATTTATAATTACGGTTCTTGACCTGTGCAATGACATCATTCAAATCCTGGAACTGATGTTTATACACTTCGATCATACGAAGTCCCTGGTCATAATACTGATTCAAAATTGCTTTGATAGATGTGGACTTTCCTGTTCCGGCATCTCCAAAAAGCAGGCAGTTGTTGGCACGTTTTCCCTCCACAAATGCCTTCGTATTATCAACGAGCTTCTTCTTTGCAATATCGTATCCAACAAGATCATCCAGGTGCACATGTGCGATCTTTGTGATTGGAACGATTTCTGCACCTTCTTCTGTGTGCTCAATGCGAAATGCTTTGTGAAGTCCAAGTTTTCCTACTCCAAATTCCTTGTAGAATGCTGTCACCTTTTCTTTGAATTCTTCTACACTTTCTGCCTTGCCAAGACTTCTCGCCAGATCGCAGATGCGGTCTCGGATTCGTTTATTGAATACATTTCCATGTCTGCTGTCTCCAACATACTCTTTGAGCATAGAAATACAATCCACGCCAAATGCGTTCTCCATATCTGAAAAATCATAGTCAAAAAGCTCTTTGAAAATTTCAAAATCATGCATGGCCACCTGATTCATACTTCCGTCAATCTTTCCAACAATCTCGCAGGAAGTACTGTATGCATTCTCATGACTCGCCAAAAGATATGTAAGATATGTATGCCAGAGATTTCCTTCAAATCCATGGCTGGAAGACAATTCCAAAATATCATTCATCTGTTCGAATAATAATCCTTTCATATCTTCCATATTGTAGTAGTCGTTATCGTAGTTTTCCATCAGGAATGTCATATCATTAAGGATCTGACCGTCCTCCATGTGTTTATAAAGCATCAGTTCTTTTGTTCTCATATTTTGCACCTTACTTTCATCCAGTCATTTTCAACGTGTTGCTTTTAATAATTTCCAAGGATTCGCATATTGCGGCTTTCTTCTCTAAGTCCACGGATTGCATTCTTCACAGCCGGTTCCGCCATATTTCCTTCAAAATCTATGAAAAATCGATATTCCCAATCGCGACCTTTGATCGGTCGGGATTCAATTCTTGTCATATTCAGATCATTATAAATAAAATGAGACAGCAATCGATACAATGAGCCACTTTCATGTGCCAATTCCAGGCATATGCTGATCTTTGAAGCATTTTTAAGAAAGATCTTCTGGTTTGTGACAACAATAAATCTTGTGCAGTTCGTCTCATCGTCATTTATATTCTCTTCCAAAATTTCCAAGCCATTAAGCTTCGCCGCTTCGGCACTGCAGACAGCTGCCTGGGATAAATCATTGTCATCTTTTATCTTGCTTGCAGCAATCGCTGTATTGGTCACGCTGATCTGCTGCCAATCACTATGTTTTCCAAGGAAACGGGAAGCCTGCATAAGTGCAACACCTTTAGAATATACACGCTCAATATCAGAAAAATGTGCTCCTGGAACGGCTGCCAATGTATGTACGACCGGAATGATCGTCTCACCTACAATATAATTCTCAAATTCAACAAGAAGATCATACATTTCATCAACAGAGCCAGCTGTCGAATTCTCAATCGGAAGCACTGCATAATCTGCGGCACCATCTTCAATTGCCTCCATTGCTTCGCGGAAAGTCCGCACATGAAAACTGCTGCAGTTTTCACCAAAATAATCTTTCGTCGCTGCCTGACTAAAGGCACCCTCCGTTCCCGGAAATACAATTCGGGCGTTCTCGGCATCCAAGGAAGTCACTTCTACAAAAGGAAGGCGTCCAAGCGCCCCTGCCTCCACAAGCTGTCGGTACTGTAGCTTGCGACTCATAGACATAAGCTGCTCATATAATTCCTGTACCCCTTTTTTGTCAAAATCAGAAGAAACCTTCAATGCCACTGACTGCAGCTTTTCTTTTTCTCTCTGCCGGTCCAGCACTTTTCTGCCATTTTCAATCTTATATGAGCCAATCTGCCCACATACATCCATACGTTCCTCATACAAGCGAACCATTTTATCATCAATTTCATCTAATTTTTCTCTTAATTCTTCTAATGATGCCATATCTATCTCTCCTAGTTGTCTGTTTTCACAAGTTATCGCTTATTATAATACAATTAATTTGCAAAATCCATACCGAATTGTAGCTCTCCTCTCGCTCTTCCAGCATTCCGCCTAATTTCGACGTTAAAATTTTCACTTCAGACATTGAAAAATGACCATATTTATTATATGATGTATGAAAGATTTTCAATAGATTTGAAAATGACAGGAGGTTTTTTATGAGACACTTAATGAGTCCACTGGACTTTTCCGTGGAAGAACTCGATAAACTGATGGATTTAGCGAATGACATCGAAGCCAACCCGGCAAAATACGCACATGCTTGCGAAGGCAAGACATTGGCAACTTTATTTTATGAACCTAGCACACGTACCCGTTTAAGTCACGAAGCAGCAATGTATAATCTTGGCGGCAATGTTCTAGGTTTTTCTTCTGCCAACTCAAGCTCCGCAGCAAAAGGGGAAAGCGTATCTGATACAATGCGTATGACATCCTGCTATGCAGATATCTGTGCGATGCGTCATCCAAAAGAGGGCGCACCAATGGTTGCCTGCAAACACTCCTCTATTCCTGTGATCAACGCAGGTGATGGCGGACACCAGCATCCGACACAGACTTTAACCGATCTCCTTACGATTCGATCAATGAAAGGACATTTGGACAATATGACGATCGGACTTTGCGGAGACTTAAAATTCGGACGTACTGTTCATTCTCTGATCCACGCATTAGTGAGATATCCGGGAATCCGTTTTGTACTTATTTCTCCGGAAGAATTAAGACTTCCAAGCTACATCCGTTCTGATGTACTGGACAAGAAAAATGTTCCTTATGAAGAAGTAGAAAAGCTTGAAGATGCACTTCCGAAGTTAGATCTTCTCTATATGACACGTGTACAGAAAGAACGTTTCTTCAACGAAGAAGATTATGTGCGCATGAAAGATTTCTATATTCTGGATGCAGCAAAGATGAAACTTGCACCGAAAGACATGTATGTTCTTCATCCACTTCCGAGAGTGAATGAGATTTCTGTTGAGGTAGATGAGGATCCGAGAGCTGCTTATTTCAAGCAGGCACAGTATGGAGTATATATCCGTATGGCTCTCATTCTTACACTGTTAGAGATTGAAGTATAAAAAGGGGATAAAGAGATTATGATGAACAATACATTAAGCGTTGGCAAAATCGAAGAAGGATTCGTTTTAGATCACATTCAAGCAGGACGAAGCATGGATATTTACCAGTACCTGCATTTAGACAAACTGGACTGCTGTGTTGCAATCATTAAAAATGCAAAAAGCAGCAAAATGGGCAAGAAAGACATTATGAAAATTGAATGCCCAATTGATTTTATGGATCTTGACATTCTTGGTTTTATCGATCACAATATCACAGTTAATATTATTAAGGATTCAAAGATTGTAGATAAGAAAGCACTGCACTTACCACAGAAAATCACAAATGTCATCCGTTGTAAAAATCCTCGCTGTATTACTTCGATCGAACAGGAGCTTGATCATATTTTTGTACTGACAGATCCTGAAAACGAAGTATATCGTTGCCAGTATTGCGAAGAGAAATATCACGGAAGAAGTTAATCCGATAAAAATATGTAGATAAAAACAGCAGCCGTATTAAACAACTGCTGTTTTTTTGCATATTCATAATCAAAAAGCAAGCAAAACGATAAGCCGGGTTATGTCGTTGGGTAATCATCTTTCTAGACCTGCTGTTACCAGCAGGTTCAAGCAACCTACCTAAGACGTGACGGGCCGCCACATCGTCTTTATCCGGTCTTGCTTCGGATGGGGTTTACATATGCCCTGTCTGTTACCAGCCAGGCGGTAGTCTCTTACACTGCCCTTCCACCCTTACCTGCATACGCAGGCGGTATATTTCTGTTGCACTGGCCTTGGAGTCACCTCCACCGGACGTTATCCGGCATCCTGCCCTGTGAAGCCCGGACTTTCCTCGCCTGTCCCTTTTCAGTTCTGACAGCCGCGATTACCTGTCTTACTTGCATTCGCCAATTATATCACACCTACGAAGAAATAGCAATTCCAGAATCTTCAATCAATCCTGTTCCATCTGCTGCTGTAGTCGCAAGCTCGTCACACCGTTCGTTCTGTGGATGTCCGTCGTGACCTTTCACCCAGATAAACGTAATCCTGTGTGGTTCCTTCGCCTGTAGAAGACGCTTCCAAAGATCTACATTCTTCACCGGCTCATTCTTACCACGCTTCCAGCCCTTCTTAAGCCAACCATCGATCCAATGCTGATTAAATGCATCTACTACATACTTTGAATCCGAATACAGTTCAATCTCACATGGACGATTAAGTGCTTCTAAAGCAGCGATCACCGCCATCAATTCCATTCGGTTATTCGTTGTCCTTTTATATCCCTGAGACAACTCTTTTGTATGCAGATTTCCTTTCGTATCCACATACTCCAATACAGCCCCGTAACCTCCCGGTCCATCCGGATTGCCCCTGGCTGCGCCATCTGTATAAATCTTCACATGCATATTATGCGAGTTCCTTTCTGTTAGCTGACTATCTGGATGCAAGCTCTGCTGCATGTACAAGCTCTGGAAGGATATACTTCAGTGCTTCCTCTGCTGCCTTCGCTTTTCCCGGAAGATTGACGATCAATGTCTCTCCTCTGAATCCGGCAACACCACGGTTTAACATCGAACGCTTTGTCAAATGTGCCATATGCATACGAATAGCCTCCGGAATACCCGGAACAGCTCTGTCAAGAATCTCACTTGTAGCCTCTGGTGTACAGTCACCTGCTGCGCAACCTGCTCCTCCTGTTGTCAGAATAATATCTGCCATATTGCCATCTGCCATTCTCTGCATTACAGTTGACAATACTTTCTTATCTACCGGAAGTGCCTTTGCAAAAATTACTCTTAATCCCGCTTCTTCTACAATATCACGGATTACTTTTGCACTCTTATCTTCTTCCTGTTCTTTATATACCTGTGTATTTGCAGTTAAAATTGCAATTCTCATATTATACCTCCATTAAAACCTCTTTGTATATGTTCATATAGTAGAATTTTAACGCTTTTAGTACAAGAATGCAATCCTAAAATTTCATCTCACAGCCCTTTATACAATAACCGACAATGCTTTTGCAATGCAAGATTGCAGATTCTGATCCATCCTTCCACCTCTTCCACAATCTCTTTTCTCGTCACATTGACCTCTCGATAAGATGCTCTGGAATTTTCTCGTACAGTCAGACTGAACGTCTCCGGAGAAGCTTTAAATAATGCCCGAAACGGCTGAATGATCATAAGTATATGCTCCACTTCCAATTCTGTTATGATTGCAAATCCTTCCTCCGGAAATCCTTCCAGTTCAATCTGATCGTTCCAGCTTGTGCGGATCCACTGCATACTATCACTTAAATACTGCATCAGATAATCCGGCACAAAAACATACTCCTGCTCTGTTGAAAATGTGATTTCCTCTTCTGATCCCCTGATAATAAACTGATGTGCTAAAGCCATAATGCATTCCTCCCCCTGGCCTTTTCCTTTTTTCTAAGGTAACACATTTATGGGGGAAATGTTTTCGATTTTTGAGGTTTCTTTTCGAACTTTATCGGTATTCCTGCAGCCCTTCCTCTACTTTTCTTGCCAGTGTGTGAATAAGTCTGCCATTTGTCGGTCGTCCGATCCTGTCATCCGTCTTTGTACTTTCAATTTCTCGAAGTAGTTGAAGATCCCCATAACTCCAGACTTTCTCGATCGTTGATCGGATATTGCTTTCCACATTGGCTGCATTCGTATTATATTTTTCTGCAATGATCGGATACAGCTCTTTTGTAATACTGATCTTATGCTCCGGTTCGCTGATACAGTAATAGATTCCTTCCTCCAGATATGTTGTGCCACATGCATCGGCAGGAAATCCCAATCCTTTCAATTCACGTCTGATCGTCTTTCTGCAATCTTCCTGACTTAAGCAATTTTTCCGATCCGTCTTTAACTTAAGATTCCCTTCCAGATAACAGTTTCTTTCGCCATACTGTAATTCCATTTTCAGATTTACATTGATTGTTTTTCTTTTTTCATGGTCCATAGCTTCACCATCCACTTCTTAATATTTTTTAATCGTGGCGTTGATTAATTTCATTATAGACTTATTACTGCAACTATTCCACATCTTTACGCAACAAAATGTTGCAAAGAGCCACCAGATCATACAATCAAGTGGCTCTTTGCAACATTTTTATAAAGTTTTTATATTTACCATTGTAAAGTTGTGTGTTCCACCTTACCGCTACGCATCATAAGCTCATCCACTGCTTCTCTTGGATCCTTGCCATCGAACAGCACTTCGTTAACTTTATCAACGATTGGCAATGCAATGTCATATTTTTTACCAAGCTTTGCAGCTGCCTTTGCAGAATAAACACCTTCTACAACCATCTTTACTTCGTCCATAGCTTCTTCCATGGAAAGCCCCTGACCGATAAGATATCCTGCCTTGCGGTTACGACTGTGCACGCTGGCGCATGTTACGATAAGATCTCCGATTCCGGTAAGTCCGGTAAAGCTTTCGATGGTTCCTCCCATCTTCACTCCGAGGCGGGCGATTTCCGCGATACCTCTTGTAATAAGAGCTGCTTTTGTATTATCTCCATAGCCAAGTCCATCTGCGATTCCTGCGGCCAGTGCGATTACATTTTTCAATGATCCGCCAAGCTCCATTCCAAGCATGTCCGAGCTTGTGTACACACGAAATACTTTGTTCATGAACATATCCTGCAGATAAGAAGCCGTCTCTTCTGTTTTCGCACCGATCACAACTGCTGTCGGGAGCTGACGTCCTACTTCCTCTGCATGACTTGGGCCTGATAAAACAGCCACATCTGCCTGTGGAATTTCCTCCTCGATCTGCTGCGACAGTGTCATCAATGTATCCTCTTCAATACCTTTGGCCACATCTACGATGATCTGTCCTTCTGAAACATACGGTTTCATATTGCGGGCTGTACCTCTTGTGAACTTAGACGGAACGGCAAGTACTAAAAAGTCTTTTCCTTTGATCGCACTTTCCATATCTGAAGTAAAAGCCATATCTTCCGGCAGTTTTACACCCGGCAGTTTTGACTCATGCACTCTTTTTTCTGAGAGCATCTTTACTTCTTCCTCACTGATCGACCATACCGTTACCTCATGTCCATTGGAATGAAGTAAAAGCGCCAGAGCAGTTCCCCAGCTTCCTGCTCCCATAATACCTACTTTTGCCATAATACCTCCTCCTAACATCTATTTATTTTTTCCGACACTGAGTTTATTCTCTGTACCGTTTAACAAACGTTTAATATTCGCTTTATGCTTATAAAATGCAGAAATCATCAACAATGCTGCAATCACGTACATCTCGATCAAAGGGCCACCGGAAACACCAAAACCACCCATCTGTCCATACACAATAATCTCAATGAGATAAATCACAACGAGTGTCAATGAACCTAAAGAAACATATCTGGTCACTGCTACAATCACCAAAAATGTTCCAATGCAAATGAGTGACATCCACACATTCGTAGTGCTTATCAAAAGTCCTGCCGTAGCTGCAATCCCTTTCCCACCTTTAAAATGCATGTAAAACGGATAATTATGTCCTAAAACCGCACCCATTCCTGCATACATTGCCAAAACCGGCATAATGTCTGCATGGCTCTTTGCAAAAATAAGACGCACAAGCGCAACTGCCAATATACACTTAAAGCAGTCTCCTACGAATGTAATAAATCCGGCTTTCCATCCCATTGTACGAAGCGCATTCGTAGTGCCGGCGTTGCCGCTTCCTTTCTTACGAATGTCTACATGGTGTACTTTTCCATAAAGATAACCGGTCTGAAACAATCCAAATATATACCCAATGATCAAACAAATGACGCGTTCCATAGTTAACGATCCTTCTCCTTTCGCTCACGGATAAAGAACTTTAAGGAAGTTCCTTTAAATCCAAATGCTTCTCGAATCTTATTTTCAAGGTATCTGGTATATGAAAAATGCATTAATTCCTTGTCATTGACAAAGATTACAAAACTCGGCGGTTTCACCGCAACCTGTGTAATATAGTAAAGCTTTAAGCGCTTTCCTTTATCTGACGGCGGCTGCTGCATAGCTACTGCCTCTGACATGATCTCATTAAGTACTCCGGTAGCAACACGAAGTGTCTGGTTTTCGATTACCATATCAATCATATCAAAAAGCTTCGGAAGTCTCTGTCCTGTCTTGGCAGACACATACATAATCTCTGCGTAAGGCATGAAGGAAAGGACTCTGCGCACTTCATTCTCATATTCACGCATTGTCTTATCATTTTTCTCAATCGCATCCCACTTGTTGACTACGATAATGATTCCTTTTCCACGCTCATGCGCGATTCCGGCGATCTTCGCATCCTGCTCTGTAACGCCTTCTGCCGCATCAATAACGATAAGCACCACATCTGCACGCTCCACCGCTGTTACTGTACGGATAATACTATAGCGTTCCAGCTCTTCTTTGATCTTGTTCTTTCTACGAAGTCCGGCTGTATCGATGAAAACATATTCTCTTCCATTATGGATAATATCCGTATCGATGGCATCTCTCGTTGTACCGGCAATATTCGATACGATCACGCGATCCTCTCCGACCAGTTTATTAATAATAGAGGATTTTCCTACATTCGGTTTACCTACGATCGCAATTCTAGGACGCTCATCTTCCTCCGACTCTTCATTGCTTTCCGGAAAATGCTCGATCACAGCGTCAAGCATATCTCCGATACCAAGACGGGAAGAAGCAGAAACCGGATGCGGATCTCCAATACCCAAATTATAAAATTCATAGACGTCCGGCATAAACTTCTGGAAGCTGTCAACTTTATTAACAACCAGAACAACCGGTTTTCCAGATCTTCTAAGCATGTCAGCTACCTTTGAATCTGCGTCCACAAGCCCCTGTCTTACGTCTGTGATAAATACGATCACATCTGCAGTATCGATTGCGATCTGCGCCTGCTCTCTCATCTGAGAAATAATAATATCTTTGCTCTCCGGCTCAATACCACCGGTATCGATCAACGTAAAATCTCTGTCAAGCCAGCTGGTATCTGCATAGATTCGATCTCTTGTCACTCCAGGAGTATCTTTAACGATCGAGATCTTCTCTCCCGCCAGCACATTGAAAAGCGTTGACTTTCCTACATTTGGCCTTCCTACGATGGCCACTACTGGTTTACTCATATTCTATCTCCTATACTAAATCTTGTTATCAGTTCTCTTTTTCGACTTGCAAAATTGCTTCAATAAAATCTTGTCCGCTTGATTTTACAATATCTGTCTCTACTTGTAAAGCATCTTCTACCTGTTCTCTCGTCATATCATCCAGAAAATCCTGTTCCTGGGTCCGCACCATATTACATGGTAGCAAAAGACGATTTCCTAATGGTCTTCCCTTAAGCTGTCCAACAAGGTCCTGTCCGGTGATCAGACCGGAAACTGTGATCTTCTCTCCAAAAAAATCATTTTTGATTCCGTAAACATGGATCTTCGTATTCGGATACTTTTCCTCCAGTCTTTCGGACATGCTTTTGATCAGTGGATAAGACAACAATCCGGTAGCTACAGAAACTTCACGTTCCTTATCGTCACCAGAAAGTGTATCGTATGCCTCTTTAAATTCATTCTGCAACAAACGCATCATGCCGACGCCATTTTCCAGCTGAAGATATCCATCGTAGCGTTCCTCTTCCGGAACCTCTTCCTCTGCCAGAATATACCACTCATCTCCTGCATGAATGAAATGATAGCCGTACTCATCATATGCTTTCTGCTGCCACTTATGAATGATAGCCAGCACTTCCTTTGCATCTTCTTTTGTAAACGACTCCAGTGGATACAATCCTTCTCTATACTTTGTAAGCCCAACCGGAACGACGGACACACTTTGAAGGCATGGAAGATAGTTCATCATATCACGTATACTTCTTTCCAGTTCTTCTCCGTCATTCACACCCTTGCAGAGCACGATCTGACCGTTCATTGTAATTCCGCCTTCATACAAACGATCGATCTTCTTAAGCGCCTCGCCTGCAAATCGGTTGTGCAGCATCTTGCAGCGAAGCTCCGGATTCGTTGTATGAAAAGATATGTTGATTGGCTCTAAATGGTACCGCACAATACGATCCACATCGTAATCACTCATATTTGTCAACGTAATATAATTTCCCTGCAGAAACGAAAGTCTGGAATCATCATCTTTGAAATACAATGTTTCGCGCATTCCCTTTGGCATCTGATCTATAAAACAAAACATGCATTTGTTACGACAAGAACGATACTCATCCATAAGACCCTGACCAAATTCAATTCCCAGATCATCCTCATAATCCTTCTCGATCTCAAGCTCCCACTGTTCCCCATCTGGTTTCTCGATCAAAACATTCAGATAATCATCATTTACAAGAAAATGATAATCAAACACATCCCCAATCTCTTGTCCATTAATGGAGAGCAGGCGGTCCCCCTTTTCGATTTCCAATTCTTCCGCTATGCTTCCCGGAAGCACTCTATCAATAATATGTACATGCTTCATATATGCCTGTTTCCTTTCTCTTTAACTATATTATTATAACTTACATAGCGCAAATTGACAAGAACATCAAAATAGTCGGTCAGAAAGATTGACCTTTCCCTATAAATAGTGCTATAAATAAATAAGACCTATAAAATAATTTAGTTAGGAGATTGTTATGCCAAACATAAAATTAATGGAATCCTCTTTACCAGTAGCGCCTCTTAAAATTGCCGCACTGGAAAGTTGTAGCGATCTTGGCAAGAAGGTAAATGATTATATTGTATCTTTTCGCCAGAATGCACTCACGGAGAATCATACTTCTCCACTGTATCGTGCGTACAGCACAGATAACTATCTGATCGGTTGCGATTGTCCTCGTTTTGGAAGCGGAGAAGCCAAAGGACTGTTGGGAGAGTCCATCCGTGGAAAAGACCTTTTCGTAATGGTCGATGTATGTAATTACAGTTTAACTTACACAGTGAACGGACACTTGAACCACATGTCTCCGGATGACCATTACCAGGATCTGAAACGTATCATTTCCGCTGCAAATGGTAAAGCACACCGCGTAAATGTTATTATGCCATTCCTTTACGAAAGCAGACAACACAAGCGTACAAAGAGAGAATCTTTAGACTGTGCACTTGCATTGCAAGAGCTTGTAGATATGGGAGTCAACAATATTATCACATTTGATGCCCACGATCCACGTGTACAGAATTCAATCCCGTTACATGGATTTGATAACTTCAATCCACCGTATCAGTTTATGAAAGCACTTCTTCATGCAGAACCGGATCTTCTTGTGGACAAAGAGCATTTGATGATCATAAGCCCGGATGAAGGCGCTATGCACCGTGCAGTATATTTTTCAAATGTACTTGGTGTGGACATGGGTGTGTTCTACAAACGTCGCGATTATTCTACGATCGTCAATGGTAAAAATCCGATCGTAGCTCACGAATTCCTTGGCACTGACCTGAAGGGCAAAAATGTTATCATCATTGATGATATGATCTCTTCCGGTGAAAGTATGTTAGATGTTGCAAAACAGATCAAGGATCGTGGTGCAGCCCGCGTATTTGTATGCACCACTTTCGGATTATTCACAGACGGATTTGATAAGTTTGATGAATATTATGAGGCAGGATATATTGACCGTGTCATCACAACAAACCTTACTTACCTTCCGGAAGTAGTAAAAGAAAAACCTTATTTTGTAGTCGCAGACATGAGCAAATTTATTGCACTGATCATTGATTCCTTCAATCATGATATTACAATGAGCTCTGTTTTAGTTCCGACAGATAAGATTCATAAACTTTTAGATAAACACAAAGCAGATCTTGCAGCAAGACACATCATTTAATTTCATTGTTTTAAAAAACGCTGTTTCATACCAGTCACCTGATACGAAACAGCGTTTCTTTTTGCTTTTATTTTCTTTAATCTTCTTTGTCTTTTGCAGCCTCTTCTTTGGCACGTTCTACTGTACGATCTGTGAAATCACAATACTTCACGCCGCTCTCTAATTTCATACCTTTTGCCTCTGCCATCTCGGAAACTGTAACAAGCTGATACCCTTCTTTCTCAAGCATCGGGATCAATTTCAATGCTGCATCGACACTTTCTGTATGAATGTCATGCATCAAGATCACATCTCCATCACCGACATTGTTCATAACTGTCTCAATTGTCTTCTTTGCATTTCTCGTCTTCCAGTCCAGTGTATCAATGTTCCAAAGGATCATTGGCATCTTGACCTTTTCATGCATGACACCACCGATTGCTCCGTATGGCGGACGAAGAACTGTTGCGCCTCTTCCTACAACATCTTTGATCAATTCGTTCGTTTTCTGGACCTGACCTTTCAATCCCTTCTCATCCAATGTAGCAAGATTTGCATGATTATAAGAATGATTTCCTAATTCACAGCCAATCTCCTGCATCTTCTTAAGAGCATCTTTATGAGCAGATACGTTCTGTCCAACCATAAAGAATGTTGCATGCGCATTATATTTTTCAAGTTTTTTCAAAAGCTCAACTGTACGTGGTCCCGGTCCATCATCAAATGTAAGTGCGACCATCGGCTTCTTCGGATCTACAGATCCAGCTTTTTTAGAAACAAGCTTTCCGTTTTTATCAAATTTGCACTTGGACAATCCGATATTCACTTCACCTGTAACCATCTTACCGTCAGACTCAAAATAATACGTAGTTTTACCGATCTTCTGCCAGCCTGTCACTGCTCCGCCGGATTTCGCCATGTAATATTTGTCAGCTCCACGTTTCTGCCAACCGGTCTGCATAATTCCTTTTTTGTTAAAGTAATGGGTTGTGCTGTTGATCGTATGCCAGCCTGTTGCCATATTACCCTTGCTGTCAAAGTAATAAGGCTGTCCCTTAGATACAACAAACTCATCTTTTACGTAAGAACCATCATAACGTTTAAATTTCTTTCCATCCCATGTTCCGACTTTATTCTTAACACGTACTTTTCCGTTTTTAACAGTAAGATCGACTTTTTTCTTCCAGTCATCATCCAGTTTTTTCTGTAAAGATGGATTTAACTTGATCGTTGCCTTGTAGCTTCCCTCTGTCTTTGGATCTACTTTACAGATGATCTTATATCCTTTTCCGTTCTTCAGATCTTTAATAAACTCTTTTGACGTATACTTACTTTTCTTATCAAGCTTCGGACCATCATCCTTCTCAACTTTGACAGATGCTTTCAGCTCCGGCACATTCTCTTCCTGTAAGATCGCCACATTATCAAACTGCAAGGTCAATACTACTTTTTTACGTAATACGCCTGCCAGTACATATGCTAAAATCAGTACAATACAAACCGCCGCAACTGCAATAAGCTTCCACATTGCCTGGTTTCTCTTTTTTCTTCTTTCATGCATCTTTATTCCATTTTGTCTTGTACTGCCCATGTTATCTCCCTCTCATCTTATAATTATCTTCATCACCAACTTAGTATACTATCCTTCTCGCTAATAAGCAACGAAAGTATCATTACTTTTTTATTAAGAATATTTTAAGATTGTTACAAAAAATCTCAGATTCTCATTAAAAATGAAAACCTGAGATTCCACGCTTATTTATCAGACACACCTTGCTATCCAAGCACACGAACGCGAAGTACATCACCTACACTCTTTAATTCTTCCACTACATTTTCCGGAAGCGGAGAATCAATATCGATCATCGTATAAGCGTATTTTCCTTTACTTTTATTCGTAAGATCTGCAATGTTGATGTTATCCTTCGCCAATATTGTTGTAAACTGTCCGATCATATTCGGAATGTTGTGGTGAAGGAGTACAAGTCTTGTATTATCGTTGCGTCTTCCCATGTCGCAATCCGGATAATTTACAGAATTTTTAATATTTCCATTTTCCAGATAATTACGTAACTGTTTTGCTGCCATGACTGCACAGTTATCTTCTGCTTCTTCAGTGGAAGCACCTAGATGTGGGATTACAATCGCTCCTTTAACGCCTGTGATAGCAGGTGTCGGGAAATCAGTCACGTAATGTTTAACATGTCCGGATACGAGAGCATCAACCATAGCCTCTTCTTATACAAGCACATCTCTTGCAAAATTGAGAACGACTACACCATCCTTCATAAGACTGATTGCATTTTTATCGATCATCCCTTTTGTACTATCTAAAGCTGGTACATGGATCGTAATGTAATCACAGTCATTATATATTTCATCGACCGTCTTTGCATGATGAATGCTTCTTGAAAGTCTCCATGCAGAATCTACGGAAACATACGGATCATATCCATACACATCCATACCAAGATGGGTTGCTGCATTGGCAACTAACACTCCGATCGCGCCAAGTCCGATCACACCAAGCTTCTTTCCTTCTAACTCACAGCCTGCAAACGCTTTCTTCGCCTTTTCTGCATCTTTTGCAATATTGCCGTCTTCTTCGTTTTCCTGCACCCAGTTAATACCACCGATAATGTCTCTGGATGCAAGGAGCATACCTGCAAGCACAAGCTCTTTTACACCATTTGCATTGGCTCCCGGTGTGTTAAATACAACGATACCTTCCTCGGCACAGCGATCCAGTGGAATGTTATTAACACCGGCTCCGGCTCTTGCAATTGCTTTTAACTCTTTAGAGAATTCCATATCATGCATTTTCGTACTTCTTACTAAAATTGCATCTGCGTCATTCACTTCATTTACAGCTGCATATTTGTCGTTTAATTGATCCAGTCCCACGGAAGAGATTGGATTCAGGCAATGATATTTATACATATTACAAGTTCTCCTTTTCGAATTTTCGCATAAATGCAACTAATGCTTCCACACCTTCGATCGGCATCGCATTGTAAATGCTTGCTCGCATTCCACCAACCGTTCTGTGTCCTTTTAAATTCTCAAATCCGGCTTCTTTTGCTTCTTTGACAAATTTGGCATCCAACTCTTCGTTTCCTGTTACAAACGGAACATTCATCAAAGAACGGTCTTCTTTGACAACCGTTCCTTTAAAGAGTTTACTCTCATCAAGATAATCGTAAAGGATCTTTGCCTTCTTTTCATTTTTCTCTTTCATAGCAGATAAACCGCCCTGTTTTTTCAGCCATTTAAATACTTTCCCGCAAATGTAGATTCCATAAGCCGGTGGTGTATTGTAAAGAGAATTTGCATCTGCATGTGTCTTATAAGTAAGCATCGTCGGCGTTCCCGGCAACACATCTTCACGGATCAGATCTTCTCTTATAATAACGATCACTACACCGGCAGGTCCGATATTTTTCTGAACACCGCCGTAGATCACACCATATTTGCTTACGTCTACCGGCTCAGACAGGAAACAGGAGGATACGTCTGCTACCAGTGTCTTACCTTTTGTATTCGGCAATGTCTTATATTTTGTTCCATAAATCGTATTATTTTCACAAATATATACATAATCTGCATTTTCAGAAATCGGAAGATCACTGCAATCCGGTATATAAGAAAATGTCTTGTCTGCGGAAGATGCTACGCGATTTACTTTTCCATATTTTTCTGCCTCTGCTGCTGCCTTTTTGGCCCACTGTCCTGTAATAATATAATCTGCCTCTTTATTCTTCATGAGGTTCATAGGGATCATAGCGAACTGCTGGGATGCTCCTCCCTGTAAGAAAAGCACCTTGTAATTATCCGGAATACCCATAAGCTCCCTGATATCTGCCTCAGCAGTTTCGATGATCTCCTGGTACGACTTTGAGCGGTGACTCATTTCCATTACCGACATGCCGCTACCATTGTAGTCAAGCATCTCTGCTGCCGCTTCTTTTAATACTTCCTCCGGCAATACGGCCGGCCCTGCTGAAAAATTATACACTCTGCTCATTGTCATTTCCTCCTCGTTGTCTCTGTTACTATGATGTTGCTTTCACGTCATTCTCATCAAATGCTTCGCTGATCGCAGCTCCCGGAGCTACCATCGGCCATACTTTGTCATCCTGATCGATCTGACAATCGATCACATATGGCTCTCCTGATGCAAGTGCATCTTTGAATGCTGCTTTGAATTCTTCCTGTGTCGTGGCACGCACAGCTTTTGCGCCCATCGCTTCTGAAAGCTTCACAAAATCGACGGCGTCATTTAATACTGTTGCAGAATAACGCTGTTCGTAAAACAGATTCTGCCACTGGCGTACCATGCCGAGCACATGGTTATTTATTACAACCTGAATCACCGGGATGTTATGGCGAGTCGCTGTTGCGATCTCATTCATATTCATACGGAAGCATCCATCTCCCGCAATATTTACAACCGTCTTATCCGGTCGTCCCGTTTTTGCTCCAAGGGCTGCTCCGAGTCCATAACCCATTGTTCCAAGTCCACCGGATGTAAGCAGTGTTCTTGGCTTTTTATATTTATAATACTGGGCTGCCCACATCTGATGCTGACCAACCTCTGTAGAAATGATTGCATCTCCCTTTGTCTGGCGATAGATCTCTTCTACTACAAATGGACCACACAGCGCATCTTTATGATAAGTAAGTGGATACGCCTCTTTGTATTCCATAATTTTTTTCATCCATTCCGGATGGCTCTGCTGATCTAATCTTTCATTTAACTTCTCAAGGATGACTTTAATATCACCAACCACTCCTTCTGTGATCAGCACATTTTTATTCATCTCTGCCGCATCGACATCAAGCTGTAAAATTTTTGCATTCTTTGCAAATTTTTTCGTATTTCCAGTAACACGGTCACTGAATCTTGCACCAACTACGATCAGTAGATCGCATTCACTTACACCAAAGTTTGATGTCTTCGTTCCGTGCATACCAAGCATTCCTGTGTATGCCGGATCATCTCCCGGAAAAGCTCCTTTTCCCATAAGCGAATCTGTAACAGGTGCGTCTACTTTTTTTGCAAATGTATATAATTCTTCACTTGCATCAGAAAGAACCGCTCCTCCACCGACAAATATATATGGTCTCTTTGCCTTTTTAATAAGCTTTAATGCTTTTTCGATATCTTCCGTGCAAAGATCTCTCGATGGCTCTACCGGTTTGATCTCCTGTCTTTCATAATCTGCTTTGTTTGCCGTCACATCTTTTGGAATATCAATAAGGACCGGACCCGGCCTTCCTCTTTTGGCAATAACAAACGCTTTACGTATCGTATCTGCAAGGTCATTTACATCTTTTACGATATAATTATGTTTTGTGATCGGCATCGTAATACCGGTAATATCGATTTCCTGAAAACTATCCTTTCCAAGAAGTGATACACCTACGTTACATGTAATTGCAACAACCGGAATTGAATCCATATATGCGGTTGCAATTCCTGTTACAAGGTTTGTTGCACCTGGTCCACTTGTTGCAAAACAGACGCCTACCTTACCGGTCGCTCTCGCATAACCATCTGCTGCGTGAGCAGCCCCCTGTTCATGGGAAGTTAAAATATGTGTGATCTCATCACTGTGTTTATATAATTCGTCATAGACATTTAAAATCGCTCCGCCCGGATAGCCAAAAACAGTATCCACACCCTGCTCTTTCAGACATTCGATGACGATTTCTGATCCTGTTAACTGCATACCTGTCTCTCCTGTTCAAATAGATTTTTTAAACCTGTTTTGGAACTTCAAGGATTGCTCCTCTGTTTCCGGATGTTACCATAGAAGCATATCTTGCAAGATAACCTGTTGTAACCTTTGGTTCTCTCGGTGTCCATGCCTCTTTTCTCTTAGAAAGCTCTTCCTCTGATACATCCAGCTCCAGTTTGAGATTTGGAATATCAATTTTAATAATATCTCCTTCTTCTACAAGTGCGATCGGTCCGCCGACTGCCGCCTCCGGTGAGACATGTCCGATAGATGCACCTCTGGATGCACCGCTGAAACGTCCGTCTGTAATCAGGGCAACGCTAGATCCGAGTCCCATACCAGCGATTGCAGAAGTCGGATTTAACATCTCTCGCATACCAGGACCGCCTTTTGGTCCTTCGTAGCGGATCACAACGACATCTCCCTCTACGATCTTGCCGCCTTTGATTGCTGCGATAGCATCTTCCTCACAGTCAAAAACTCTGGCCGGTCCTTCATGAACAAGCATCTCATCTACAACTGCAGAACGTTTTACTACACTTCCATCCGGTGCTAAATTTCCTTTTAAAACTGCAAGACCGCCGGTCGGTGTATATGGATTGTCAATTGGACGAATGACTTCCGGATTTTTATTTACTGCATCTTTAATATTCTCGCCTACTGTTTTTCCTGTAGCTGTCATGCACTCTGTATGAAGAAGTCCTTTTTTATTCAGCTCATTCATAACAGCGTACACTCCACCAGCCTCATTTAAATCTTCCATATAAGTTGGACCTGCCGGTGCCAGATGACAAAGGTTTGGTGTCTTTTCGCTAATACCATTTGCAAAATCAATTTCAAAATCCATTCCAATCTCATGAGCGATCGCCGGAAGATGAAGCATACTATTTGTGGAACATCCAAGTGCCATATCTACCGTCAGTGCATTTAAAATTGCTTCTTTTGTCATAATATCTCTTGGACGAATATCACGCTCTAGCATCTCCATCACTTTCATACCTGCATGCTTTGCAAGGCGGATCCTCTCTGAATAAACTGCTGGGATCGTACCATTTCCGCGAAGTCCCATTCCAAGAACCTCTGTCAGACAGTTCATACTGTTAGCTGTATACATACCGGAACAGGATCCACAAGTCGGACACACTTTATTTTCAAATTCACACAATTCTTCATCTGTGATCGTTCCTGCCGCATTCGCTCCTACTGCTTCAAACATACTGGAAAGACTTCTCTTTTGTCCTTTTACATGTCCTGCAAGCATTGGACCACCGCTTACAAATACAGTCGGTACGTTAATTCTTGCCGCTGCCATCAAAAGTCCCGGTACATTTTTATCGCAGTTTGGTACCATGACAAGTGCATCAAACTGGTGTGCCATTGCCATCGCTTCCGTAGAATCTGCGATGAGATCTCTCGTTACAAGCGAATATTTCATTCCGATATGTCCCATAGCAATTCCGTCACACACAGCAATTGCCGGAAATACGATTGGTGTTCCACCTGCCATTGCAACACCTTGTTTTACTGCATTTACAATCTTATCGAGGTTCATATGCCCCGGCACAATCTCATTGTAGGAGCTTACGATACCTACGAGCGGTCTTTGCATCTCCTCTTCTGTAAGTCCAAGCGCATGAAATAAAGAACGATGCGGCGCCTGCTGTTTTCCTTTTGTTACTGTATCACTTCTCATGTTATCTCCTCCTGTAGCTCTATATTTTCAATGTCAGATTATTCGATATATCCTGCGATGAGATCACCCATCTTCTCTGTTCCTACCTGTGTTTTTCCTTCCGACATAATATCGATTGTCCGGAAGCCTTCCTTTAACACTTTCTCAACTGCCTGCTCAATCGCATCTGCCTCTTTATCAAGATCAAAGCTGAACCTTAACATCATAGCAGCTGAAAGAATGGTTGCGATTGGATTGGCAATTCCTTTCCCCGCAATATCTGGTGCCGATCCGCCACTTGGCTCATATAATCCAAATTTTGTCTCATTAAGACTTGCACTGGCTAACATTCCAATGGAACCTGTCACCATGCTCGCTTCATCAGATAGAATATCTCCAAACATATTTTCCGTCAGTACTACATCAAACTGCTTCGGATCTTTCACTAACTGCATTGCACAATTGTCAACAAGCATATGCTCTAATGTCACTTCCGGATAATCCTTTGCAACCTCTTCTACTACTTTTCTCCAAAGTCTGGAAGAATCCAGAACGTTTGCTTTATCCACACTTGTCACTTTTCCTCGTCTCTTCATTGCAATATCAAATCCGCGTTTTGCAATTCTTCGAATCTCATTTTCATTGTAAGTAAGGGAATCATGAGCTGTCAGCACACCGTCTTCTTCTACGGTCTGTCTTTTTCCGAAATAAAGGCCTCCGGTGAGCTCACGCATGATCATCAGGTCAAATCCACCTTCTGTAATCTCTTCTTTTAAAGGACATGCACCTTTTAATTCATCGTAAAGAATCGCTGGTCTTAAATTTGCGAAAAGATTTAATTCTTTACGGATTTTAAGAAGTCCGGCTTCCGGTCTCTTAGATGGCTCCAGTTGATACCATGGTGAAGTTTTTGCATCTCCTCCGATGGAACCCATCAGGATTGCATCACTTTTTTTTGCCTGCAAAATAGTCTCGTCTGTAAGAGGGATTCCATTCACATTAATAGATGCACCGCCCATAAGCAGTTGTGTATAATTGCAAGTATGCCCATAAACTCCTGCAACTTTATCAAGGACCTTCATCGCTTCCGTCACGATCTCCGGTCCGATCCCATCACCTTTGATCACACCTATATTCAGCTTCATAATCATCAACCTTCCTTTATAAATTTAAGAGTGCTTTCGGGTATCAACATCTTATATATGAAGTCTCCTACACATTCAGCTTGCAAAGATGTTCTACCGCAAAAACAGAGTACACTCCATTAAATTGAGTAATATACAACATATAATATCTTATTTTTATTCAGGTTTCAAGACTTTAATACGCTAAATTTACAAATCATCTGCTCCAAATCCTGCCGGAAACAGTTCTGACAATGTGTAAACCCTGTATTCTTCAACACTTTTCGCAAGAATCACTTCGAATTTATCCGGATCTGTAAATTCCTGCATAACCTGTCGGCACACGCCACACGGTGGGCAATATGCATGCATTCCATCTGTATTTTCATTCACTATGCAGATTTTTGAAAATGCTCTTTCTCCCTCGCTGATAGCTTTGAAAAATGCTGTCCGTTCCGCACAGTTGCTCGGCGAATACGCTGCATTTTCAATGTTACATCCGGTATAAATTTCCCCTTTATCCGTCTGAAGCGCAGCTGCAACTTTAAATCCGGAATACGGAGAATAAGAATATTTCAAAGTGGAAAATGCTTTCTCGATCAGCTGCTTCATTTCCTTGTTCTCATCATTTTTCGGCTCTTTGACCAGCTTGATGATACGGCTTGTTCCAAGTCTGTCCGCACCTAGCTCTATAAATTTTTCAGCGTCTTCCAATGACTGTATACCGCCGGCTGCTTTAATCTTCACATTTTCACCAACATGCGTTTTAAAAAGACGGATATCTTCAAATGTTGCACCGCCTCCGGCAAACCCAGTGGAAGTTTTAATGAAATCTGCTCCGGCAGCCGTAACACATTCACACATTTTTATTTTTTCTTCTTCTGTCAGAAGGCAGGTCTCGATGATGACTTTTAAAATATGTGTACCAATTGCTTCTTTTATTTCTTTTATCTCATTTTCGATTTTCTCATAATATCCATCTTTTACCCAGCCGACATTGATAACCATATCAATCTCATCTGCACCGTTGGCTACTGCATCTTTCGCCTCTTCTATTTTTATCTTTGTGGTGCTATATCCATTCGGAAATCCAATCACCGTACAGACAGCCATGTCCGTTTGCACATATTCTTTTGCTTTTTTTACATAGCATGCCGGTATGCATACCGACGCGGTTTTATATTTTATCGCATCATCACATATGTTTCTTATCTCTTCCCATGTCGCACTCTGCTTAAGAAGTGTATGATCGACTTTGCTAAGTATCTGTTTTATATCCATCTGCTTCGCTCCTTTTTATTTTTGATCCTGTTGAATCAGCTCTCGTATTGCTGACACTGCTACACGAATTGGAAGTTCCGTGTCATGAACGACTGGATTATCTAATCCTTCTTTTGCTCGTTCCTGGTTCGCCATTACTAAAAGCACCGTCCCGACGCGTACATGCAAATATCCTCCTACTATATATAATGCTGCCGATTCCATCTCAGAAGCCAGACATCCCATCCGTTTCCAAGCTTCCCATTTATTCGTCAATTCGTAGCTGACTGGTTTGATATCCGGAGAATGCTGACCATAAAAAGAGTCTTTGCATTCCACAACACCAACATGATACGGAAGTTCCATTTTCTTTGCCGCCTGAAGCAGTGCGTTTGTCACTTCAATATCTGCCACTGCCGGGTACTCGATCGGTGCATATTCCTTACTTGTTCCCTCCATACGGATTGCACCGGTTGCGATGACAAGATCTCCGCTTTTCACAGAAAGATCCATTCCACCACTTGTGCCGACACGGATAAATGTGTCTGCTCCGGCTTTCACAAGCTCCTCCATAGCGATCGCAGCTGACGGACCACCAATCCCTGTAGATGTCACGCTTACTTTCACTCCGTCAACGGTACCTGTATATGTCACAAATTCTCTACTGTCTGCAATCAATTTTGCATTATCTAAATGCTTGGCAATCTTTTCACAGCGCTTCGGGTCTCCTGGAAGGATCACATATTTCCCCACTTCTCCCGGTGCAACCTGGATATGATACTGTCTATTTGGATCTTCTGAATAATTGATCATAGAAAAAACCTCCTTTTTTCCATCTGTAATGTATGCCACTACTTTATTTCCCCCATTATAGCACTTTTTCCTCTGTCCCTCTACAATCATCATTTTCTCTAAAACTAAAAAAGGTCCACCGGACCTTTTTGTCGTATGCTTGGCAACAAAAAAGCGAGATACGATTCAAAAATCATATCCCGCAAAAAATCTACGATATACTGTATTTGGAAGTTTCCAAAATCTCATTGGCATTTTTAATTCGCTCCTGCGAAGGTGGATTAATTCCTTTCAGTTCGTAAGGAATTCCAAGTTCTTCCCACTTATACATACCAAGCGTATGATATGGCAGAACCTCTACACGCTCCACGTGATCTAGTCCTTCGATAAAATCATGCAGTCTGCGCAAATACTCATCCTTGTCACTTCGCTCAGGCACAAGCACGTGACGGATCCACATCGATTTTCCAGTATCAGACAAATATTTTGCCATATCTAGAATATTCTTATTCGTATGACCGGTAAGGATCTTATGCTGCTCCTCATCTATATGTTTGATATCCAGCATAACAAGGTCTGTTACTTCCATTAATTTTTTAAATTTTGAAAAGAACGGTTCCGTTCTTGTAAATGGGTTTCCACAAGTATCAAGCGTTGTATGGACCCCTTTTTCTTTTGCTTTTGTAAAGAGCTCAAGCAGAAAATCAATCTGCAATAAAGGCTCTCCTCCACTGACGGTAATACCGCCCTTACTTCCCCAGTAAGAGCTGTATCTCAATGCTTTTTCAAGCAGTTCATCTGCTTCATAAGGCGTTCCCGCCTGCATATTCCAGGTGTCCGGATTGTGACAGAACTGGCAGCGCATTGCGCAGCCGGACATAAAGATCACATAACGCACTCCCGGTCCGTCAACGGAGCCAAAACTTTCCAGAGAATGGATATATCCTTTCGTCATCGTTTTTGCTCCTTAAATATCGTTAAAATTGGTTTTTAAATTACATCTGCTCGTGGCATGTTCTTGAAATTACATCAAGCTGCTGCTCGCGAGTCAGGTCGATGAATTTTACTGCATAACCAGATACACGGATTGTAAAGTTTGCATATTCTGGTTTCTCTGGGTGCTCCATAGCGTCACGCAGTTTCTCAACACCAAATACGTTTACGTTCAGGTGGTGTGCTCCTCTGTCGAAGTAACCATCCATTACGTGTACAAGGTTTTCTTTTCTCTCCTCATCACTGTGTCCGAGTGCACCTGGGTTGATTGTCTGTGTATTAGAAATACCGTCAAGTGCCAGCTCGTAAGGAAGTTTAGCAACAGAGTTAAGAGAAGCTAAAAGTCCGCTCTTCTCTGCGCCGTATGATGGGTTTGCACCTGGAGATAATGGTTCTCCAGCCTTTCTTCCATCCGGAAGAGATCCTGTTGCTTTACCATATACAACGTTTGAAGTAATAGTAAGGATTGATGTTGTCGGCATAGAATTTCTATATGTATGGCATTTGTTTAATTTGTGCATAAATGTTTTCAGAAGCCAGATTGCCATATCATCTGCACGGTCATCATCGTTACCGTATTTCGGGAAGTCTCCTTCGATTTCGAAATCTGTTGTAACGCCGTCTTCATCACGGATTGCTTTTACTTTCGCATATTTGATCGCGCAAAGTGAATCTACTACGTGAGAGAATCCTGCGATACCTGTTGCGAAAGAACGTTTTACATCTGTGTCGATAAGAGACATCTGTGCAGCTTCATAATAATATTTGTCATGCATGTAGTGGATCATGTTCAATGTATCTACGTACAGTTTACTTAACCACTCCATCATTTCGTCATATCTTTCCATTACTTCATCGAAGTCAAGATATTCAGATGTGATCGGTCTGTAAGCCGGTGCCACCTGTACTTTGCTCTTCTCATCAATACCACCATTGATTGCGTATAACAGACACTTAGCAAGGTTTGCACGTGCTCCGAAGAACTGCATCTCTTTTCCTGTCTCTGTTGCAGATACGCAGCAGCAGATTGAATAGTCATCGCCCCATACCGGACGCATAACATCATCGTTCTCATACTGGATAGAACTTGTCTCTACAGAAATTAATGCCGCAAATTTCTTGAAGTTCTCTGGCAGTCTTGATGAATATAATACTGTAAGGTTCGGCTCTGGTGAAGGTCCCATGTTCTTTAATGTATGTAAGAAACGATAGTCGTTCTTTGTTACCATAGAACGTCCATCCTGTCCAAGTCCTGCCACTTCCAGAGTTGCCCATGTCGGATCTCCTGAGAATAACTCGTTGTAAGATGGGATTCTTGCAAACTTAACCATACGGAATTTCATTACCATGTGGTCAATAAGCTCCTGAGCTTCTTTCTCTGTAAGTGTTCCGTTTTTAAGATCTCTATCAATATAAATGTCAAGGAATGTAGAAATACGTCCAACACTCATTGCAGCACCGTTCTGAGTCTTGATTGCTGCAAGGTATCCAAAGTACAGCCACTGTACTGCTTCTCTTGCATCTTTCGCCGGCTCAGAAATATCAAATCCGTATACAGCTGCCATCTCTTTCATTTCTTTCAGAGCTTTGATCTGATCTGCAAGCTCTTCACGAAGACGGAAATCTGTTCCTTTCATACCATGTCTTGCATAACGCTCGAAGTCATACTGTTTTCTCTCGATAAGGAAATCAATACCATAAAGAGCGATACGACGGTAATCGCCTACGATACGTCCTCTTCCGTATGTATCCGGAAGACCTGTAATGATCTTATTGTGTCTTGCTTTCTTCATCTCAGGTGTATAGATATCGAATACTCCCTGGTTGTGTGTTTTATGATATTTTGTAAAGATTTCGTGCAATTTTTCGCTTGGCTGGTATCCATAAGTTGTACAAGCCTGCTCAGCCATCTTAATTCCACCGTAAGGCATAAATGCTCTCTTAAGCGGTTTGTCTGTCTGAAGTCCAACTACTTTCTCAAGATCCTTTGTCTCCTCACTGATATATCCCGGGCCATAAGCTGTAAGTCCGGATACAACTTCTGTTTCCATATCAAGGACGCCACCTTTTGCACGCTCCTCTTTCTGTAACTCCTGAAGTTTTCCCCATAAGGTATTTGTTGCTTCTGTAGGATCTTCCAGGAAGGACTCATCTCCTTCATACGGTGTATAGTTTTCCTGAATAAAATCTCTTACATCTACGGAATGTCTCCAATTCTCTCCTGAGAATCCTTCCCACTGTTTACGCTGTGTCATTGCACATACTCCTTTCATCCTTTATTATCTCTTTGTCGTTGCCAAGTATATCATCTAGTGAATAAAATAGCAAGCGTATAATTGATAATCGTTCTCAGAATATACGATGTATCTCATTTTGTGCAATTATGCCTATTTTTCGGGCAATAATTGTATTTTGAGCAATACAAAAGGACGTCTTTTTAGACGTCCTTAACAAAATTCATTATTATTCAGCAGTAACTTTTTCAACCTGTGCGATTGCTGCTTTCTGCATTGGAATACGGCAGTTCTTGTTATTACCAAATTCTACGATAAGATCATCATCACTGATATCAATGATTGTTCCGTAGAAACCGCTTGTTGTAAGAACTGTATCTCCTACTTCCATATCTGCGATCATAGACTGTACTCTCTTCTGCTCTTTCTTCTGTGGTCTGATGAATAAAAACCAGAATCCACCAAAGATCAGTGCATATATTAAAATCAGTACACCCCAGTTTGCCTGTGAACTCTGTGCTGCTAATGTAAACATATCTTTTCCTCCTAATATTTTCAAACACTATTGCTATCATACACAATAATGCAGGCTCTAGCAAGTTTTTTTCTATATTTTCATAGATTTTTTACAATTTTTTCCTGTCACTGCCGCAAGCTTCCATTCCTTGTATTCTTTGTATCTGCCCTCATCGATAGCTGCTCTGATTTCTTCCATCATATTATTATAAAAATACAGATTATGAAGAACACAAAGACGCATGCCAAGCATCTCTTTCGCTTTCAGAAGATGACGGATATATGCTCTTGAATAAGAACGACATGCCGGACACTGGCATCCTTCTTCAATTGGTCTGTCGTCTAATTCAAATTTTGCATTGAATAGATTCAACTTACCATGATTTGTATACACATGCCCATGTCTTCCATTACGGCTTGGATATACGCAGTCAAAGAAATCTACACCACGATCGACTGCTTCTAATATATTCGCCGGTGTTCCAACTCCCATAAGATAAGTTGGCTTGTTCTCCGGAAGATGTGGTACAACTGCATCTAAGATGCGATACATCTCTTCATGAGACTCACCTACAGCCAGTCCACCGATCGCATATCCGTCCAGATCAAGTTTTGAAATTTCCTCTGCATGACGAATTCGAATATCTTCATAGATACCACCCTGATTAATTCCAAAAAGCATCTGCTTTTTGTTGATCGTATCCGGAAGACTGTTCAACCTCTCCATCTCAGCCTTGCAGCGTTTCAGCCATCTCGTCGTACGGTCAACAGAATTTTCCATATACGCTCGATCTGCCACACTTGGTGGACACTCGTCAAACGCCATAGCGATAGTGGATGCAAGATTGGACTGGATCTGCATACTCTCTTCCGGGCCCATGAAAATCTTCTTTCCATCAATATGGGAATTGAAGTAAACGCCTTCTTCTTTAATTCTTCTAAGTCCTGCCAGAGAAAAAACCTGGAATCCGCCAGAGTCCGTAAGGATTGGCTTGTCCCAGACCATAAATTTGTGAAGACCTCCCATTTTCTTTACAACCTCATCCCCTGGTCGCACATGAAGATGGTAAGTATTCGAAAGTTCCACTTGTGTCTTGATCTGCTGCAGATCATCTGTAGAAACTGCGCCCTTAATTGCAGCTGCTGTTCCTACATTCATAAATACAGGGGTCTCAATGACCCCATGTACTGTATGAAACCTTCCTCTTTTGGCAAGACCATCTTTTTTTACTAATTCATACATGATCTTATCCTCTTTATTTTCTATTTCTATATTATTTTAATTGTGGCACACAACCGGCACTCCCTGATAAACAAGGTCATACATCTTCGCTGCTGCAGATGTCGGCATATTTACACATCCGTGTGAACCATGTCCTTTATACCAGGAACCACCAAATGTCGGCTGCCATGAAGCATCATGGAATCCGATGCCTCCATTAAATGGCATCCAGTACTTAACCGGTGCTTCGTAGGAATACGTTCCATCCGCTCTTCGTTCACCGCGCAAAACAGCATCTTTCGTCTTATAAGTCAAAGAATATACTCCAGGCGGTGTCTCGTGACCGAGGTTTGGATTACCTGTAACAACGTCACTTTTCAGTACAACTTCTCCATTTTTAATAAAATATGCTCTCTGATTTGTCAAATCAACTTCTGCGTAAGTATCTCCGACATCCTGTGAACCATGAGAAGCTGCCTTGCTTAAATACTTCGGCTCTCTCTTAACTTCTTTCCCGCTTTCGATATCTTTGATCAGCTCTGCATACTCACTGTCCTGAGCAATACACCATCCATAATCACCACCGGATACTTTTACTCGTTTTCCCGTAGCAGTCTTAATAGTACGTGTCTTTCCTCTTGTATTATACTCATTGGCAAGCTTCTGAATGTATGCTTTTACTTCCTCTTTATCAAAGGTAACATTCATCTTCTTATCAACTTTGACCCATCCGGAAATTACAGAAGAATCTACAACTTCTGTCTTTGGACTCATCTTATAAGTAATCTTTGCACCGAGGTAGCTGTTCATCTTCTCCGCTGCCTTTTTTACCTTTGCAGAATCTTTCGTATACTTTGGTGCGATATAACAGCCTGCTTCTTTAAGATCCAATTCTTCAATAAATCCATCCAACGCCTCTGCAACAGCCTCGTTAAACTTCTTTTCATTAATCTCTGTACCGATCACTTCCGGCTGCACTTCAAACTTTGGATCAACAAACTTTGGATATGCATTTTTCGATTTGACCTGATTCTTTTTATCCATACAATCAAGATCTTTTAATTCCTCTGAAAGCTCATCTTCATCGTACTTTACACCTATCTCTGCCTCGATCGTTGGATGATCCCATAAAGATGTGATCCAGAGATAATTATTCTGTTTTTTTGCACATTTTTTTAACTCATCTGTCTGTACATATTCCAGCGAAATATCAGATCCTTCGATTACTTCTTTGTCGCCATCCGACTCTTTCAGTGTCAATGTATAATTATCCACTTCTTTTTTGAAGTTGCTCTCTACCTGACTGACACTTTTCAAAGCCACCTTATTCCCGTTAATCTTTGTATTAAACATAAAATGGTTGCTAAAATAGAAAGCAAAACCTGCATAGATCACGATTAGAATTCCAACAAGAATTCCTATTACTTTTCCTGCCTGCTTCTTTCTCTTACGTCTCTTGTGTCCATTATCAGCAGCCTCGGATACATCATCGTCATCATCCTCATACTCCTCATAAGTCTGATAATCCGCTTCATCCTCACACTCCTCATACGCATCTTCGTCCTCATACTCCGGCTCATCTACTGCATCACGAACTTTGGACTTTTCAATATCATCATATAATTCACGCATTGTCTCTTCGATGATTTCATCGGCTCTCTTGTCATTCCTACTCATAAGCGCTATCTCCCTTTTTTATTCACACGTCCCATTATAATATGCATATCAGCAAAAGTACAGACCAAATTTCAAGGAAACTGGAAGATTCTTTGAAGATTGCATCCATTTCCTCCATTGCGTATTTAAAATACTTCCTTTATAATAGGAGCTATCATAAAAAAGAATGGAGTACATCTTATGGCAGGTTCAACTTTAGGAGACTTATTTACAATTACAACATGGGGCGAATCACATGGAGCTGCGATTGGAGTAGTCATAGACGGATGTCCGGCAGGATTATCTTTAGACGAGACTGATATTCAAATCTTTTTAGACCGTAGGAAACCTGGGCAGAGCAGATTCACAACCGCACGAAAAGAGGCCGACCAGGCACGCATTCTATCTGGTGTTTTTGAAGGAAAGACGACTGGCACACCGATCTCTATCATGATTGAAAATACAGATCATCATTCCGCAGATTACAGTGCGATCAAGGATGTTTATCGTCCAGGCCATGCAGATTATACATTTGACGCCAAATACGGGTTCCGCGATTATCGAGGTGGTGGACGTTCTTCCGGCCGCGAAACGATCGGCCGTGTCGCAGCCGGTTCGGTTGCCGCTAAGATTTTAAAAGAGCTTGGAATATCTGTCCACGCCTACACTCGTTCCATTGGAAAAATTGTGATTCCGGAATCCGAATATCATTATAGTGAAATAGAAGAAAACAAGCTCTATATGCCAAACAACGAATATGCGCAAAAAGCTTCTGCTTATCTGGATGAATGCATACACAGCCAGGATTCTTCCGGCGGCACGATCGAATGCATCGTCACAGGCATGCCTGCCGGTATCGGAGAACCGGTATTTCACAAGCTGGACGCCGCACTTGCCGGTGCCATCATGTCTGTAGGTGCAGTAAAAGGTGTAGAGATCGGAGACGGTTTTTTGGCATCTTTATCAAAAGGAAGCAAGAACAATGACCCTTTCTATATGAATGGCACAACTATCGAAAAGGCTTCGAACCATTCCGGCGGAATTTTAGGTGGCATGAGTGACGGCAGCAAGATTGTTATCCGTGCTGCCATCAAGCCGACACCATCGATATCGCAAGGTCAAGAAACCGTGAAAAAAAGCGATACATCTTCCTTAGAAAATACAACTATTTCAATTAAAGGTCGACATGATCCTGTCATTGTACCACGGGCCGTTGTCGTCATAGAAGCAATGACGGCTGTCACAATACTGGATCTGATCATGCATAACATGACTTCCCGTATGGACAGCCTCATCAAATTCTATCAATGTTAAACTATTAAATTTGGAAACATCCACCTCCAATGAATTCCCGAAGCAGGGAATTCATTGGAACATTTTCACTTCCAATTCCCACAAAGTAATCTAAAAACTTTAACAAACGTTTTGCTTCTATATATTCCGGTGCCTTTCGATCAATTCCAAAAAGCAATGCCTCCACATAAGGTTTTAAAACAGCAAGTTCGTAGATCAAAGCAGAGTTAAACATAACATCTGCTTCTTCCTGATATGGGAAAATGTTTTTTTCTTCCCCATTTTGCACCGACGGCCACATATTGATCGTACGCGCTACCGATGCCCCTCGTGTTCTTGCATCTCTTACAATTCTTCGAAGCAGACGGCCGTCTGTTGTCGGAATTCGATTGTGTTCATCAATATTAAGCTGCGTCAATGCACTGATGTATATCTTAAACTTATTTTCATCCGGCAGATTCAATGTCAGTTTCGGATTCAGGCAATGGATTCCTTCAATTACAAGCACATCGTTTTCTCCAAGTTTCTTCGTCTCATGTCCATATTCTTTATGACCGGTGACAAAATTAAATCTAGGGATCACAACTTCTTTTCCTGCCAGCAAATCTCCCAGCTGCTTATTAAACAGTGCAACATCAACCGCCTCTAAGCATTCAAAATCAAAATTGCCATTCTCATCCCTCGGATTTTCCTCTCGCTCGACGAAATAATTATCTACTGCGATTGGATGTGGTACAAGTCCACAGGCACGAAGCTGTACAGAAAGTCTGTGCGAAAATGTCGTCTTACCGGAAGAAGACGGCCCTGCAATAAGAATAAACTTTAATTCCGGTCTGGATGCGATCGTCGCAGCGATCTCTGCGATTTTCTTCTCCTGCAAAGCTTCCTGCACTAATACCGTCTCTCGAACGTCTCCTTTTGTGATCTTATCATTGAGCGCCCCAACCGTTTCAATGCCCTGCATATCTCCCCAGCTTGTTGACTCTTTCAACACATGGAACAGCTTGTTCTGGGGTTCAAATGGCGGCACAGCTGTCGGATTTTTCTGTTCCGGCATCTGGATCACAAATCCTTCGTCATACAGATACAATTCAAAATATTTTAAATATCCGGTACTCGGCACCATGTATCCATAATAGTAATCTTCGAACTCATTAATACTGTAAATATTTACCTTCGAAACTCTTCGGTATGTAAACAGTTTTTCTTTATCATGCATACCATGCTTTGCAAATGTTGCGATGGCATCATCTGTATTGACTGATTTTTTATTGATTGGAAGATCGGCATCTGCCATCTTTCGCATCTGCATTTCAACCTGATTTAAAAACTCCTGGTTGAGTACTACATTTCCTTCAACTGTACAATAGTATCCTTTGCTCACCGAATAATGAATGCGCACTTTGTCTACATTTTCATGCTGTGCTGCATCGTAAATTGCCTTTACAAGCATTAAACTCATGCTTCGCTTATAAGTTTTATGTCCGATATCTCCTGCTGTCGTTTCAAACGTCAAGGTGCAGTCTTTTTTAATTCTTTTATTTAATTCCTGCAGCTTACCGTCAACCATCACTAAAACAATATCATTTTCATAATCCTTCTGATATTCTTTTGCAATGTCAAGGTAAGTCGTTCCTTCTTCATATTGTCTGATTTCATTATTGATCTTAATCTGATACATTACACATCATCCTCTCTTATAGCTGTCTGAAATCGACTCTTATTTTCTATAATACAGTAAATGGAAAGCTTAATGGTGCACATGTGATATCTACATCGAAAATTCTTCTTTCAAAGAACTGCTTCATATCTTCGATAAAGATATGTTCCACTCCATAGTGCCCGGCATCAATAATGGAAAGCCCCTGAGCGATTGCATCGATGCCTTCGTGATGTCCGATATCTCCGGTGATCAATACATCTGCTCCTTTTTCAAGAGCCGGTGTGATCACACTCTTTCCTGAACCTGGGCAAAGTGCTACTCTTCCAATCATTTGCTCCGGGTCTCCAAATACTTTCACATGTGCAACGTGATATGCATTTTTCACCTTTTCACAACAGTCGCCCAGAGTGATCGGCGCACTTAAATTTCCAATCTCACCAATTCCTTCCGGATATTCGCCGTCTTCGCCTTGACGCATCTTCGTCACTTCCAGTACTTGTGTATTCTTTAAATTCAAAAGATTTCCTGCAAGCTGCGCCATTCTGCACACATCATAATTCGTATGCATTGCGTAATAAGAAATATCCTTTCTGATCAGGCGAAGTAATCGTTTTCCTATAAAATTCTGATTATTAATCTTTTTCATACCACTGAAAATAAGTGGATGATGGGTAATTAGAAGATCTGTGTCCTGACAGATTGCATCCTCTACTACCTCATCTGTGGCGTCCAGTGCGATATAAATTTTCTTTACTTCCTTATCGTCTCTTCCTGCGAGCAATCCTACATTGTCCCAGGAAAGCGCTGCATCCTGCGGAAATGTTTCTTCTATTACAGAAATAATCTCTTTACAGAGCATTTT
The DNA here is from genome assembly GCA_030538915.1 of Lachnospiraceae bacterium. GTDB lineage: Bacteria > Bacillota > Clostridia > Lachnospirales > Lachnospiraceae > Dorea_D. The sequence goes on from JAUNTC010000001.1 coordinate 35,266, forward strand.
CATCGCCTCCTTTTGTCTCGTAACACTGCAGAGCTTTTTTTGTACGTAAGATTTCTTTTTCCAGTTCTGCTTTTCGAAGGCGAATACTTTCACCGTCCATCTGCTCATCTAATCGTTTCTGTATACTATCCTGAAGCGTTCTCTCCCTTATAAGAAATTCCTTCAAAATCGGATGTTTCTTCTCCAGAAGTCGTCTTCCATAATAATACTCATATTCTTTGTACACTTCTTCTCTTCCATGTGCTACTTTGAGGATTGGATAATACTTCCCATCTTCTTCTACCATATCTTCATCCACAATGCAAAACTGTTCATTTTCCAGATATCTGCGCACTTTGTCGATCTCTGACTGTGGCTGTAAAATACAGTATTTTATCTGTTCAATTACTTTCTTTCCTTCTTCAAGGATGTGTATCACAAGCGCTCCGCCCATTCCGGCTGTGATCACTACATCAACTTCTCCAGGCTCCAGTGCTTTTGTTCCATCCGAAAGTCTCGTTTCAATCTTATCTTCCAGCCCATAGCTTTTGATATGTATTCTTGCCCTCTCAAGCGGTCCTTTATTGATGTCCATTGCAATCACCTTTGGTGCGATCTTTTCCTGCACAAGGTAGATTGGAATGTATCCATGATCAGTCCCAACATCTGCAACAGAGGCGCCCTCTGTCACAAAAGCTGCAACTGCGTACAGTCTTTTTGATAGTTCCATAGGCGCCTCTTTCTTAATCTAAATAATCTCTTAATTTTCTGCTGCGGCTTGGATGACGAAGCTTACGCAATGCTTTTGCTTCAATCTGTCTGATACGCTCACGCGTAACATCAAATTCCTTACCAACCTCTTCCAGTGTACGAGCACGTCCGTCATTCATACCGAAACGCAGTCTTAATACTTTCTGTTCTCTCTCTGTCAGTGTGTCGAGCACTTCATCTAACTGTTCTTTCAAAAGTGTCTGCGCTGCTGCCTCAGCCGGTACCGGTACATTGTCGTCCTGGATGAAATCACCAAGGTGACTGTCTTCCTCTTCTCCGATCGGAGTCTCTAGAGAAACCGGTTCCTGGGAAATCTTTAAGATCTCACGCACTCTGTCTACCGGCATATCAAGCTCTGCTGCAATCTCTTCCGGCGTAGGTTCACGTCCAAGCTCCTGCAGTAACTGTCTGGAAACGCGGATCAGCTTGTTAATCGTCTCAACCATGTGAACCGGAATACGGATTGTTCTTGCCTGGTCAGCGATCGCTCTTGTGATTGCCTGACGGATCCACCACGTTGCATATGTACTAAACTTAAATCCTTTCTGGTAATCAAATTTTTCAACCGCTTTGATAAGACCTAAGTTACCTTCCTGGATAAGATCAAGGAAAAGCATTCCACGTCCAACATATCTCTTTGCAATACTTACAACAAGTCGAAGGTTTGCCTCTGCCAGTCTCTTCTTGGCACTCTCATCACCTTCTGCCATACGTTTCGCAAGATCGATCTCCTCTTCTGCTGTAAGAAGCGGAACCTTTCCAATTTCTTTCAGATACATTCTGACCGGATCTTCAATACTGACGCCATCCGGAACAGACAGATCAATCTTCTCCACATCCACATCATCTTCATCTGAGAGCATAATATCAGAATCATCGATATCGTCATCATCATCTGAGCTGATTCTCAGCACATCGATATTCTGTCCCTCAAGATATTCAAATACCTTCTCCATCTGCTCTGAATCAAGATCGATGTCACGGAAAAAGTCATTGATCTCCTGAATCTCAAGAATTCCTTTTTTCTTCTTTCCAAGCTTGACAAGTTCTCTTAATTTTTCTTCAAATTTCGCCATGTTTTCATCCATAAATTTTTCGTCCTCTCATTAATTCATTATTTATTGTTATCCCTGTTGAATGGAAATGTGCAATTTTTCCAGATCCTGCAGCTGTCTTTTTGCTTCCATAAGCTTCTGCAGCCCCGCAATATCTGTCGGAGCAAGATTTCTTGCCGCTTCCTCAATGCTGTGATTTTTCACACGGATCACCGTCTCCTTAAGCGCCTTTTCCTGCTCTCCCAGTGTCGTCAATTCCTTGATCTTTGTATGGAACAGACCTGCCACCTGCCGATGCTCTTCCTCATCGGTAAAATGATTCATGATCTGTGCCGGATTCACCTGGTGATTGTCATGCTGCTCGTAAAGCAGCGATGCAACGGTGCGATACAGATCTCCGGTGAAATCTTCCGGTGATATATATTTACAAATCTGTGCATATATACTCTCATCTTCGATCATCCATGTCAGTAATATTTTCTGCGATGTAACATTGCCATCTTCCTTCTTCTGCTTTCCGGACTGCTTTGGTCTCGACACTGGTTTTGCAAGTCCCTGCTGTACCGCCATCTTGACGACAAGCTTTCGCAGTTCTTCATAACCTGTATGATAGCACTGTGCCACCGCTTCTATATAATTGTTACGCTCGATCTCTTCCTCGAACTCGCCAAGTCTCTTAGCAGCTTCCCTCATAAATTCGGTCTTCCCTTCTGGAGAATTCATATCATATTCTCTTTCCAGTACTTCCAGGCTGAACATAAATCCATTCCTTGCCTTGTTGATCCGCTCTTCAAAAGCCTCAGCTCCTAAATTTTTAATAAACTCATCCGGGTCTTTATAAGGATCCATTCGAATGATCTTTGCTGTAATCCCAACCTCTTTGAGAATCGGAATTGCTCTTAACGCTGCCTTCGTTCCGGCTTCGTCACTGTCATAAGTCAAATAAACTTCCTTCACATATCGCTTGATCAAAGCCGCATGTCCAGCTGTCAAAGACGTTCCAAGTGACGCAACTGCATTCGTAAATCCAGCCTGGTGTAAAGAGATCACATCCATATATCCTTCACACAAAAGAAAATATGGCTTTCTCGAACTTCTTGCACGGTTAAGCCCGTACAGATTACGACTCTTATCAAAAATCAACGTCTCCGGTGAATTAAGATACTTTGGCTTTGCATCGCCCATCACACGGCCTCCAAAACCGATCACCCGGCTGTTGCTGTCCATGATTGGAAACATGACACGATTCCAGAACTTATCATGTGCCCCGAATCGCTCATCCACTGAAATCAGACCGGCTTTCATAAGTACATCGTCCTTGTATCCCTTTTCCTTAAGATAACGATATAAGTCATCACTGTATTTGTTCGAATATCCCAAACCAAACGCCTTGATCGTATCGTCAGAAAGTCCACGATTTTTCAAATACTCAAGACCTGTCTGTCCTTTTGGACTTTTCAGCTGTACATAAAAATACTGTGCTGCGATCTTGTTAATTTCCAGTAAAATCGCCTTCAGATCCGCGCGCTCCTTTGCCTGTGCTGAAAACTCCTGCTCCGGAAGCTCAATTCCCGCTCTGTCTGCCAGATACTTTAATGCTTCCTGAAATGTATAATTTTCATATTCCATCAGGAACGTAAATACATTGCCACCGGCTCCGCATCCGAAACAGTAATACATCTGTTTATCCCGGCTTACTGAAAAAGAAGGTGACTTTTCATTGTGAAAAGGACAAAGACCAAAATAAGAGCTTCCTTTTTTTTGTAATTTTACATAGCTGGAAATCACATCCACAATATCATTACGTGATCTGACTTCCTCTATAATCTCATCAGAATAATACATATACTCCGCCTTTTCTTTATTTAAAAATGTCCCTATATTTATATATTCTATAAGCCTATGGAATTTCCTTTTAATATTTCCACGATTTTGGTATGAAATATTCCTGAAATTTTTTCACAGCATAATTATCTGTCATGCCGGCGATATAATCACAAACAATCATCTCTTCTGGTTCTCCACGCTCTTCTAATATATTTAAAAATTCCTCCGGCATTGCCTCTAAATGTTCCATATAATATTGATACAGACTCGTGATCATATGGATTGCCTTTCCTTCTTCCCCTTTGGCATCCTGATTTGTATATACGCGTTCAAACATAAATTTTCTCAGACCGCTCATTGCATCCTTAATCTTTGCAGACATGACAATTTCATCCTTATCCATGCTTGAAATAATCACATCGTGGACCATTGTATTCAGTCTTTCCCTCGTCGTAGTTCCCAGTACATCTGCATATTCTTTCGGGATATCTTCGGCTCTTAAAATGCCGCCACGTATTGCATCATCGATATCGTGATTCACATAGGCAATCTTATCAGACAGTCTTACGATCTGCCCTTCCAGTGTATGCGGATTGCCGCTTGTCTTGTGGTTTCGGATTCCATCTATAACTTCCCACGTAAGATTGAGTCCCTTTCCCTGTTTTTCCAGATATTCTACAACACGCACACTCTGTATGTTGTGGGAAAATCCGGAAGGACTGACGCTTGCAAGTGCTCTCTCACCGGCATGGCCGAAAGGGGTATGACCAAGATCATGCCCAAGTGCAATAGCCTCCACAAGATCTTCATTCAATCGAAGTGCTTTCGCAATCGTTCTTGCATTTTGTGAAACTTCCAGTGTATGTGTCAGTCGCGTACGATAATGATCACCCTTTGGGTATAAAAACACCTGCGTCTTCTGTTTTAATCTACGAAAAGCCTTGCAATGTAAAATGCGATCTCTGTCTCTTTGAAATACCGGTCTGAGATCACACTGTGGTTCATCCACTTTTCTTCCTCGCGATGCAATACTCTTCGCCGCGTAACGACTTAAATATTCTAATTCTCGTTGTTCTAGCTGTTCTCTGATCGTCATCTAGGTACCTCCATTCTTATTGCGCTTTTTTTATGTCAGCCTGCGCTTATTTTAATTTATAAGTACCATTTTATCACATCTTATTATCTCAGTCGAGAAGACTCCCACCTCTTTCAGGTGGTGAGTAACAGCATTCCATAAAAAACGCAAAAAAAGAACACTGATGATTTCTCACCAGTGCTTTTCTCTTATGCGGAAGATGGGACTTGAACCCACACAAGCGCAATGCTTACAAGATCCTTAGTCTTGCTCGTCTGCCAGTTCCGACACTTCCGCGTACCTCAGTGCGATTTGTTTTTTGTTTTGTTGTCATCGCCCTGACAAATAGTATAATACTACACCGCCAACTGAATGTCAACATATTTTTCAAATTTTTTTAATTTTTTTAAATCTTTTTTCAAACGTGACATTTTCCTATACTAAATGTTGTTTTTTTAAGTCCATCACCTGCGCTCTTACATACTTAAATGTTTTGCGTTCTCCCTGCGTTGCAAGCATCACTAAAAGCCTATGCAATGTGGCAGCAGTCTCCGGGTGGATCATATTTCCAAGTTTGGCAGCACCCTTCTCATAATAATCAAGCGGCGCCTGATCTGTATAGTTCTTGCCCATGTAAGTTTTGGACGCTGCAATCCTGTCCATAAGCATCTCATATACATACTTCATCGGCATCTTCTGCCCTACGATTCCCTCTCCCGGATTCTCACTGTAGTCGATCCAGTATTCATAGTGGTGTTTGTTGCGGCCCTTATGATGAAGCCATGCGGTTGAATATCCGGTTGCTTCTCTCTCCGCATTGTTGGGACTCCGTGTTCCCTGATAATACTTGCATCCGACACGAAACTCCGTCGGTGAATACTTAGACAGATCATGAAGAAGACCTTGTTTGTATAATCCAACTTTAAAACAATGTCTCATAACAAGAAATTTATGATGATTAATCGTTCGTAAATGATTTAATGCTTTCATAGCCGTCTCTCCATTCTTCTTCAATGATCATACTTTGTGATTTCTTTCACATTCACCATTTCACATTATGCACGTTTTTTCACTAATTTTCAAGAGAATCTTTTTATTTTTATTTAGCAACTAAAACAACAATCGTTCGTTCATCGATTTCGATTGCTTTTTGCTCCTCAAGAGGAATCTCTTTCTTAAAAATTCCAACCTGTGTAGATGCAGCCATGTGCCATTTTTTCTTTTTCGGCAAAGCCGGCAGTGCAAATGTATGTGGAATCCAGTGCATATTATATGCGACATAGCAATCCTGCGCCTGCAAGGATGCTCCACTATAATAAACGCCTAGCTGTCTGCTTGCGACTTCTTTTTCTATTCTCCATGCAAATTCTCCATGATAGGAAACATCCGGAACTCCACACTTCATCATGTCCATGCCTGTAAATTCACGTGATGGATGAAAAACTTTATATTTTTTACGGAAAGCAATAAGCGCCTTTACAAAATCGTGCAGTTCCTGCTGTGTAGAAAGCTTTTTCCAATTCACCCATCCGGTTGGATTATCCTGACAATACACATTATTATTGCCTTTCTGAGAATTGCCAAACTCATCTCCCGCAAGGAGACAAGGCGTTCCCTGTGCTAAAAATACAAGGAACAGAGCGTTTCTTAACTGCCCTTTTCGAAGATTTAAGACCGCTTTCTTCCTAGATGGTCCCTCCGCTCCGCAGTTCCAACTGTAATTGTAATCTGGACCATCCTGGTTATTTTCTCCATTGGCCTCATTGTGTTTACTTTCATATGATACAAGGTCGTTCAATGTAAACCCATTATGACCGGCAATGTAATTAAAGATGCCTTCTTCGCCGGACAGATGACGCAGCCAATAAGTCACTGCTTCCACCATACCTTCATCACCTTTTAGAAACCTCCGCATGATAGTCTGAAAATCCGCGCGGTGCACCATTAATTTACACCCTTTTAAATATGGATCCTCGTATGCCGCTTTTGTCGATACTGCTGCCGGATTGAGTATAAATCCATCAATATGGAACTCTCTTCTATAATAACGAAGACATTCGATCACCTGATAGATCGGCGTCTTCTCATAAAATGGCATCTCAAGCACTACTTCGATTTCTTCTCTATGACAGGCTTTCACCATATTTTTTAACGATCGCACCCCATCATTTACAGCCGAGTATTCATTTTTCGGCGCAAAATAATACCCCGGGCCATACCCCCAATAGTTCGGCTTATTCTCTCCATCCATGAAGGAATAGACTGGCATGCACTGAATCTGATTGATCCCCAGATCTTTTAAATATGGTAATTTTTCTACTACACCTTCAAATGTTCCTCTGTCTGCGACTTTGGAATAACCGTCCTGTGTGAACCCACGTACGTGAAGACTGTATGCAATCACATCATCATATGCATGGGATGGATATACATCCTTCTCCCAGTCATATGGTTCTATCAATATCTTACTTTTGTGATCCTTCGTAAACGCTCTCGTATAAGGATCTGTAAATAAGACCTTATCATCGATCAGATATTCGTATGCTTCTGCATCCACATCCGACACTTTGACAGAATACACTGCCCCTTCACTTTTTTGCATCGGATATGTGACAGATGGTTCTTTCTCTCCTTTACAATACAGGAGAAGACTACACGTCTCCCCCTTCTCTACTGCAACTGAAAAACAGGTTCCATCTTCTTGTACCGTTACGCCTAACGGTAAGTGCTGTCCCTGTATACTTTTCATTCTCTGTATCCTTTCTGTGCCTATTGCCAGCCGTCTGTTCCGTACATATCGACATTATCCTTGTTGATCATAAAGACATCTTCATAGACTTCCTTTTCATAATCTTTGCCATCTAAAATATCTACCGCTGTTTTGCCGGCCTGTTTTCCCATATTGATCGGTGACTGCGCTGCAGTTCCTGCGATCTGATTCTCACGTTTTTTCAATTCCTTCTTAATATCCGGGGAACCATCTACTCCGTAAATGATCACTTTGTCATTGCCTGCTACATTCACTGCAGTCTTTGCTGCCACTGCAACCTGGTCATTGCCGCACATAATTGCTGTCAGCTTCGGATGCTTCTTTAAGATTGCTTCGATTTCTTTCAGCGCCTTGTTAAATTCGCCATTCGTATCTGCACGTTCTACTACTTCAAACCCTTTCTCTGCTTTGGAAATGGCTTCTTCAAACCCTGTAATACGATCATTCATGGAATTCTGTGTCGGACACTCTAAAATTGCAACAGTACCTCCATTCGGACACTTCTCTATCAAATCTTCTCCACAAATATATCCTGCATTTTTATTATCAGAGCCTACATAGGCATCCACATAAGACATCTCTTTCACCTGTGTATCCACATTGATGATCTTGACACCTGCCTCTTTCAGTTTTTTCAAAGACGGTGTGATCTTCTCCCAGTCTACCGGGCTTAAAACAATTGCATCAATTCCTTCCTTGATCATCTCCTCAATCTGAGAAGCCTGTTTTTTCGGATCACTTCCTGGATTTTTTGTGATGAGTTTTGAATCTTCTGCCTCAACAGCTTCTCTTGTTGCACTCTCAAGCGTAATAAAATAAGGGTTTTCCATGTCTATTCCCGAGAAGCCGATCACATACTTTTCCTGTTCTTCCTCATTTCCATCTTCATCTGTATCTTCTGTCTTTGCATTATCTTCCGGTGTTCCTACATTCTTCTTGCATGCTGTCATGCCAAGCATGCAGACAAGTAAGACTGCCAAAAGGACCGCTACTTTTTTTCTAAACATTCTATGTTCTCCTCCTTATGTACACGTAAATTTATTTTACAACATTTTTTTTATTTTGGCTACTATATCCTTGCTTTTTACCTGTTCCTTTGTTAGAGTTAAGATATCTTATGAAAAGGAGAATTATATTATGAGCGAACAGAATAATAACCTGGATGAGGCACAGATCACAGTAACTCTCACTCTTGAAAATGATGAGGAGATCGATTGTGCAGTTTTAACTACATATTCCGTAAATGGAAGAGATTACATCGCACTTCTTCCGCTCGATGAAGATGGCGAAAGCGCAGATGGAGATGTTTTCCTCTATCGTTACGAGGAAGTTGACGGAGAGCCGACACTTGACAACATCGAAGACGATGAAGAATATGAAATCGCAGCTGATGCATTTGACGAATGGATGGATGAACAGGAATTCGAAGAATTATAAAAACAGCTCTTTTACAAAACGGGAAGGACTTACGTCTTTTCCGTTTTTTTCTTTTACATAGCTGATGATAAGCATCCGTTTTGCCCGCGTCATCGCCACATAAAAGAGCCGCCGTTCTTCCTCAATTTCTTCATCCATCACTGCACGCTTATAAGGCATGCACCCTTCGTTTGCTCCAAGGATAAAGACACTGTCGTATTCTAAGCCTTTTGCTCCGTGCATCGTAAGCATCTGTACTCCGTCTATATTTTGTCTTTTTTTATTTTCCTTCAGTTTTTCCTCATACTCTGCAATATGTGCAAACCAATCTTCCATCGTTTCAAAATTTTTCGAGCGTTCCTGCAATTCTTCCAGTACTTCAAACAATTCCTCCACACCAAGCTTCCGATATGCCGCATATTCGCGTAAAAACTCATCGTAGCCGACTTTTTTTCGAATATACTGAATCGCAGCATAAGGACTTTTTCCGGCGATCATCTTCATATCCCATTCCAATTGGTCTACGCGGTCAACCATCCATTCTTTTTGATGATAATAGGAACGAAGTGTCTCATAATCTGTATGTGGGTCGCGCATACTGTCACGGCCAATGTATCGATTTGGACGATTGACAATACGCAATAGATCTGCCCGTCCCACTGTTCCCATTGCCAGTCGCATATAACTTTGCAGGTCGCAGCCGATAAAATGCTGGTAAATATTCTGCATATGTTCTTTCATCTGAAATGGGATCTTATATTCCGTAAATGTTTCTGCCAGAGTTCTTGCATCCGCTGCTGTACGATACAAAACTGCAATTTCATTGTACGGTACACTATTTTCATGAACTTCCATAACCTTCGAAAGAATATATTTGCTCTCCTCGAAAGGATCCCGTACTTCCTGTACGTGTACGCACAATTCTGCTTTCTGATCTGCCTTTATTTTCTTTGTAAATCGATTTTTGTTATTAGCGATCACACGGAGTGCGCCGTTAACGATGTGCGCACTGGACCGGTAATTTACATCAAGAAGAATCTGTTTTGCTTCCGGATAATCTTCCATGAAATCTTTCATGATACCAGGACTTGCTCCACGGAATCCATAGATTGACTGATCATCATCGCCGACAACGAACAGATTTTTATTTTTTCCTGCCAGCATACGAATCACATCATATTGTATCCGGTTAATGTCCTGAAATTCATCGATCAATATATAACGAAACCGCATCTGCCATTTTTCCAGAATATCCGGATGTTCTTCAAATAAAATCGCACATTCCAGAAGCATATCTTCAAAATCAAGCTTATGCAGACGTTTCTTCTCTTTTTCATAATTCATATAAATTTCCCGGAATCGCTCTGCACCGTATTTCTTTGATTCATACGCATTAATCTTATATCTGTGATTTTTGACATTTCCAATCTCTTCCGACAGATTTTTCAGGAAGTCTTCTTCTTTTACTGTCTCCGCATCCTCTCCCCAGTCTGTCTTAGAAATAATTTCTGTAAGCAAACTTTTGCGTTCTTCATCTGACAACAGATTTGCAGAGCTGAGTCCATAGGAATATTTTAAAATACCATAATAAATTCCATGAAAGGTTCCAAATGTGACAGCCGAAGATGGATCACCGATCACTTTCAAAAACCGTTGTTTCATCGATTCTGCCGCATACTTTGTAAAGGTAAGGACCAGAATTTCTTCTGGCCTTACCTTTGCTTTCATGATCAGATATTCTATTCTTTTTGCGATGGTAAGAGTTTTCCCGGAACCGGGACCGGCAAGGACCATACATGGTCCTTCCTTGTGGGCGATCGCCTCTTTCTGAGCATAGTTTAATTGCATATATTCCTCTATTTGCTTAATAATTCAATACCAGTCTTAATTCTGTTTACAGATTCCTCTTTGCCAAGAATCTCCATAATCTCTGTAGCGCCACCTGGTGTATTCTGTTTTCCAGAAACCGCAGTACGGATTGGCCACATAACAAATCCAGTCTTCACACCTTTTTCGTCTACATATTTTTTAAGAAGTGCAAACAGTGCATCGTTGCTAAAATCATCCTGCTCCTCAAGCAGTGGTAAAACTTCTTTTAATACTTCCAAAGAGTTTTCTTCATTTGTCTTCATCTTCTTATGACAGTACATTGCTGTATCGTATTCCGGAAGCTCCTCAAAGAAATCAATCTGTTCCTTAATATCTGGAAATACTTCAATTCTTGTCTTAACTAATTTTGCGATTTTTTTAAGGTCGTAGTCTTTTGTAACCACTTCCTGGATATACGGTTTTGCCATTTCAAAGAATTTTTCTTCATCCATAGCTTTTAAATATTCTCCGTTCATCCATTTTAACTTCACAATGTCAAATACTGCAGGTGACTTGCTCATATGGCGATAGTCAAATGCTTTTACAAGCTCTTCCAGAGAGAAAATCTCTGTATTATCTGATGGACACCATCCAAGCAGTGCAACGTAGTTTACAACCGCCTCTTTTACAAATCCCTGGTCGATCAGATCTTCATAAGAAGAATGTCCACATCTCTTACTCAGTTTCTTATGTGTCTCATCTGTGATCAGCGGACAGTGTACATAAGTCGGGATATCCCATCCAAATGCTTCGTAAATCTTATTGTATTTCGGTGCAGATGAAAGATACTCATTTCCACGCACAACATGTGTGATTCCCATCAGATGATCATCGATAACATTTGCAAAATTGTATGTCGGATATCCATCTGATTTAATAAGGATGAGATCTTCCAGTTCGTTATTTGGAACTGTAATATCACCATAAATATCATCTTCAAATGTTGTTGTGCCTTCTGTTGGCATATTAAAACGAATTACATATGGCTTTCCTGCATCCAGATTTGCCTGTACTTCTTCTTTGCTCAATCCAAGACAATGTTTGTCATAAACAACAATCTCTGTACTTCCTTCTCCGTCAACTGTATTTTTTAAAGATTCCAGTCTCTCTTTATCACAGAAGCAATAATAAGCATCTCCCTGCTCGATGAGCTGTTTTGCATATTTTAAATATAATCCAGATTTATTTCTCTCGCTCTGAACATACGGACCAACTCCACCATCCTTGTCCGGTCCTTCATCATGTACAAGTCCTGTCTCTTCCAGTGTATGATAAATGATTTCCAGCGCGCCTTCTACAAAACGCTCCTGGTCAGTATCTTCGATACGAAGAATGAAATCTCCACCTTCATGCTTTGCGATCAGATACGCATACAATGCGGTTCTTAAGTTGCCGACATGCATTCTTCCTGTCGGACTTGGGGCAAATCTTGTTCTTACTTTACTCATGGTTATTATCTCCTAACTATATTATAATTTTATTACTTTTTGTTTTATCTTTTTTCTTTCTGTGATACTTCCACTGTTTCCAGTAGCCTTTCTGGAATACATCACGTGGGATAGAAAGAATGATGGCAATTCCCAGTACGATCCCAAACGATACTTTCACCGCTTCCAGACCTTTCGTGGCTGCCATACCAAGCTCATTCACAACCAAATAATAAATTGTATGATAGAGAATGGCTCCCGGTACCATAGGAATAACACCAGGTACCAAAAAAATTGTGATCGGGCATTTCATCCGAACGGTAAGCATTCGCGCAATGAGCACTACGACCAACGTTCCAAAAAAAGATGAAATTGATGTGGATACTCCTATGTACTTATCCAAGACTAGATAAATACACCACCCGGCCGCTCCGGTTATTCCACAGCCAACATAGTAACGCTTAGGAATATTGAATAATATGCCAAATGCTGACGATCCTATAAATGCACAGATTCCATTAATTAATAATTCTTCGATCACGAAACAATTCCTCCTAACGTATGATAAATGCTAAGAGTCAGACCAACACCAATGGCAATATATACAAACACTAACAATGTATCGATCATCCGAACTGTACCAGACAGGAAATCGCTGTCTGCAATTTCTCGAATTGAATTGACAAATGCCATTCCCGGTACAAGCGGCATCAATGCACCTACGATCATACCATTGAGTTGCAACGACATAATACCTGAAATCTCCCTGGCTGTCAAAGCAAGGCCTGTGATAATTGCACCACCTACAATATTGCTGACGATCTTCGTCACATGACATTTCTTTGCGAATAATATCCAACAAAATAATATACAACCGATAAAGAAGGCGATCACACTTTCTTTTGCCGATGCGCCTAACAAATATCCAAGACAGCCACTGGATGCACCTGCCCCTAGGATCTGCGCGATTGGGCGCATTGGTTCCATTTTATCAATCTCTTTCAATCTTCTTTGTGCCTCTTCCAAAGAAACTCTTCCGGAAGAAATCGCTCTTGAAAGCGCATTCACCTCCGCTACAATGCCAAGGTGCGTCCCTGACAGCGGTACATTTTTCACTTTTGTATATACTTCCTCTTCTCCGCTTTTTGCTGTAACAAAAATCGCGTGACTGAGTGTAAATATATCAACTTCATCAATATGAAATCGATTACAGATATGTGTCATTGTCTCTTCCACACGAAAGATCTCTCCTCCGTTTTTAAGAAGTATCCTTCCTGCTTCCAGCGCCACATCCACTACCTTTTTAATATCTATGTCAGATTCCAGACGCCTCTTTAAATATACCATATCCGTAAGCTGTATGCCATTGTCATAAACAGGTTCTTTATATTTTTTTAAAAAATATCCAGCAAGAATGTGAGAATTGATGAATCCACATTTTTCAAAAAATCCAAGTATTTTTCCACAGTTTCCAAATCCTACATACAATTCATTACATCTGTCACTATAATGTTCACAGATATAGTCAACCATATATTTTCCATACCCCTGTTTTCTTGCTTCTTCTATTGTAACGATACGCTTGATCTCGCACTTCTTATTTCTGCATACACAAACAGCGCAGGCCGTCTTAATGACGCCATCATCTGTCAGAAGGAAAAGATCAAACGTATCCAGCTTATTTTCAAACTCTTCATCTCCCGGCTCGTTAAACTTCAGGAAATCGAGATATTGTTCTTTATCTTCTATAACTTGTTGAATTCTCATATCTTGCTCCTTGTAACTAATCCAACACATTATAGCATCACATTTTCCAAATAGCAACCTCGCCAACAACAAAGCGGCGTCTTGACAAAAATATCAAGACGCCACCTGGTCAGAATATAACTTTAAGGCCATCTGGGCTTAATTAATATATCCAGCTTTCTTTAATTCTTCTTCAGCTTTTGCAAGATTTGCATCCGATACACGGATGATCGGTCCGGTACATCCCATTCCGCTCTCTGCATAAATATTGAGTTTCCACAGGACTTTAACTGCATCCTCAAGATCCATAACTTCGATTCCTGCGATCTGGCTTGTAACGATTTCCTTCGGTGGCTCTTTTACATCTTCTTCAGCCGCTGCCGGTTTGTTCGCTGCCTTTCTTGCTTCAAGAATCGCTTTTAATCCAGCTTTGTTTGCTGCTGCAAACTCTGCTTTTGCAATATCAAATACTTTGCTTCTTACAAGCTGTGCTGCATAACGAATAGCTCCTGCGATAAGCGGTGCTCCACTTGCTCTTGATACGATCATGACTAACTGCTCATATCCTTCTCCGATTCCAGGTCCATATCCGTATCCTGATGCTTCATAACTGCCTCCCGTTGTATATGAAGATAACATCTTGATCAGAATGTTTCCAGTCAGGGAATCTGTAACCATAATATCCGGAGTTCCCTGCAGTACGTCATTTCCTCTCATTACACATCCACCGTCTGCTCTTGCTGACTCTGCAAATGTAATATCATATCCGTTTTCTTTTAATTCTTTTAATGCTTTTTCTGTCTGGCGTGCACCGTCTACATTCAGGATTCCAACTGTAGGATTTACTTTTCCACAAGCTTTTGCTGCGATGATTCCATAAATTGTATTTTTGATCATTCCTTCGATACGGTCTGCACTAGAAGTTCCAGTTGTGTTAGCTACGAACATTTCTCTTCCTTTAGAAGGTGTGATTGCACGTCCTACTGTAGATACTCCGATTGGGAATGGGAAATGCATAGTGACTGCTCCGTCTACTTCCTTGTTTGCCAGCATTTCTTCCATCTTTTTGTGGCCTTCCTCATCATCTGCCACTTTGACGGTTGTAACGCCTTCTGCTTCCAGAGATCCGATGTAATAAACATCAATCCCTTCTTTTGCAGCCATGAGCGCTGCTTCCATTGCATTCTCTTCGCCATGCTCAGATCCCATTCCTGTAAGCGCGATCTTCGGTCTTTTACCAAAGCTTCCTGTTTCCAGTCCCTGCGCCATCTCAAGGAAGGTCTCTGCGATCATTTTTTCAATTTTATCTGCCATTATAATGTACCCCCTTATTCTGCCATCAGGGTCGCTGCAAAATCTTTCATTGCTTTTGCGATTAAGCCTTTTACTTCTTCCTCTGATACTCCGGATGCTGCTTCTTCTTCAGCTGCTGTATTTCCGTGAATTACGAAAGATACTCCATCGAATAAGTTTGTCATACGTCCAAGGAACAGACTTCCTTTTCCGATGATCATGGCATTTTTGATCTTTCCTTCTAAGATATCTTCACGTGCAAATCCTACAAATGGTACTCCTGACGGGATATGTCCCTGTGTCGGTGCCCATCCGGTCAGTCCGTGATCTTTTGTAAATGCTGCCAGCTCTTTTCTGTCAAGCTCGCCTCTCTTTACTGCCAGAGCAGCGATCATCTTATAGTTTGCAAGCGGTACATCTCCTGCTCCTGCCGGTTTTGTGATATCCGGGTTCTGCATCTCTGGTGAGAATTTATCGATATCAGTGATCTTCATTCCTACTCTGTCAAGCGGATCAGCTACCAGGCTTCCGATTACGTTCTGCGGTGCAGATCCAGTTCCTACTGTATGGCGTCCTAACATGTTCAGGTCGATTTCCGGGTTTACTCCGTCGTTCTCTGCGATGATCACACAGAATCCACCCAGGCAGTCCTCTAAGATAGGAAGTTCTTTTTTCACGTGGTCTTTTCCGTTCATTCCTAATTTAGCTGTACATCCACCAGCTGTAACAGCTACGCATTTGTATGCTCCGGATTTAACGAGTGCTGCTGCTTCGATCAGTGCGTGTGTCGGTGCTGCACAAAATCCTCTTGCGTCAGATCCTGTAGCGTTAGACAGTCCAGCGATCTCAGCTGCTGCTTTAGCGAAGTTTCCTCCACCTCTCTGGTTCATATCTCCACATGCTTCCTCAGCACAGTCGATAACATACTCTACGTCAGATTTTTCGATTCCTGCATTTTTAACTCCGTAAAGCAGTGCTAAAACACTGGATGCTTTACTCATTAAGTTTTCATGCATAACGTGAGAAGATAAGTTTACATCGATATCATGAGCTGGTTTTACACATCCAACTAATTTGTCTTCGAAGTAAAGTGGCTCTGCGTGATCATCTTTGATCAGTGCTTCGATCTCATCGATCTCTACGCCTTCGTGTAACAGAGCTACGATATCTTCAGTGATAACCGGATCAGCTGCAAATGCATCTTTGTGTGCTGCTACGAATGCTTTCTCCAGTCTTACTACTTCGAACATATCGCAAGCCTGAACTAAAAGAAGGAACTCTTCTTCTGGCATGATCTCACCATATTTTCCGTAACGCTCTGCGCCTTCCATCTTCTTGTCGAAGTATGGGAACTCAACCTCAGCTAACTGATCCGGGTGAGCATTTCCGATGTATGTCTGGTTTGGCCAGTAAGCTACAACGTCCTCATAAGAACGTAAGTGCTTCGGTACCTCTTTCAGATACTCTGATTCCGGATTAACGATTCTTTCTGTTGTCTGAGTTGTTCCATTATATAAAACCATATCTGGAGTGTGTGCTAATACGTAGCTTGCTCCCTTAATTACACTGTTCATTGGTTTTCCACCTTTCCTTTTACGTAAACTTTTCCTTTGTCGTATACAATCAAGACAAAAAGAGGGCTCCCCTTATGCGGGGATCGCACCGGGTTCGCCCTCTAAACATAACATGATTTTTAACAAAAAATGATTAGTTTTCTGCTGCCTGCTCTCTGATAGCGTTCATCTCATCTACGATGTCATCTACGTCAAGAACCATTTCCATCATGCCTACCTGTTCATCATAAACTGCTTCGTCAAATTCCTCTTTGATCTCTGGCTCACATACGTGATAAGTCGTAAGTCCAAGCTGGACTCCTGTCAATGGACCTGCGAAAGTAGGATCGCCTAACATTACAGTCTCAGCTGCAAGACCTGCAGCTTCGCCTTCTGCTGCACCAAGAACTACTACTAAGTTCTCTGCACCATACTCCTCTGCGAACTCTTTTACTCTCTTCTGGTTTTCCAGATCCATTGCGCCTGCGCTTGTTCAGACGAAACATTCCGTTGATGAGAAAATTACTTCAGCACCAGCAGTCTTAACGCATTCAGCGATAGCTGGTCCCGGAATTCCATCACGGTCTCCGATAATTATTGCTTTTTTGCCTTCTAAAATAGCCATAATTACACTTTCTCCTTTCTTGTATTGTATACTAACAACTTAATTAAACATCTATGATTATAGAAATATATTAGATATATTTCTTAATCAACTCTTCGATAGACTCTGGTGTACAATCTTCTTTAACCAGTTCTTCTACTTTCTCTCCGTCTTTATAAATTGCCATAACCGGCAGACCTAAGATTTTCTGAGAGATTGCAAGACGACGTGCCTTTGTTGTATTCAGGCATGTAAATTTCATCTTGTCACCGTATGTATCTGCAAACTCGTGTACTTTTGGCATAAGAGCCTGGCATGGAACACATCCATCTCCAAAGTAATCTACGAATACATAACCTTCTGCTTTTAATACTTCATCTTCAAATGTTTTTTTATCTACTTCTAACATTTTTATCTCTCCTTAATAAATACAAAATTTGACGAATTTATGAAAGTTTTTAGAAATAATCTGACATACTTCTTTCTACCTGAACAGCTGCGATAGCACCGTCAGATGCTGCAGTTACTACCTGGCGTAAGCTCTTGATGCGAACATCTCCTGCTGCATATACACCTGGGATATTTGTGTGCATGTCTTCATCAGTTTTGATGTATCCACGCTCATCCATGTCAATAATTCCTTCGAACGGTTTAGAGTTCGGTATAGTACCGATAAATCCGAATACACCAAACATTCCGTCTTCTTCATCTGCTTCAACAGTTGTAACTTCACCTGTTTTCACATTTTTAACCTTCATCCACTGAAGAATGTCATCTCCACCAACTTCTTCTACAACTGTATCCCACATAAAGTTCAGTTTCGGGTTCTTGAAAGCCTTCTCCTGAATAGATTTAGCTGCACGAAGTTCATCGCGTCTGTGAATGATTGTAACTTTTCTTGCAAATTTTGTAAGGTACATAGCTTCTTCTACTGCGGAATCTCCTCCACCTACTACGAAAACTTCAAAGTCTTCGAAGAAGTTAGCATCGCATGTTGCACAGTAAGAAACACCTTTGCCCATGAACTCAGCTTCACCTTTACATCCGATCGGTCTTGCATGAGCTCCTGTAGCTACGATGACATTTTTAGCTTTGTATTCAGCCTTAGCACTCTTTAACACTTTTACGTCACCTTCAAGAGAAACTTCTGTAATTGTGTCAGATACACGCTCTGCACCGAATTTTGCAGCCTGCTCTGTCATTCTTGCAATCAAGGATGGCCCAGACTCGCCTTCAACGATCTGTCCCGGGTAGTTTTCGATCTCATCTGTGATTGCAATCTGTCCTCCGTCCTGGCCTTTCTCAAGAATCAGTACAGAGAGACGGCTTCTTCCTGCGTACAGTCCTGCTGCTAAACCAGCAGGACCTGCACCCAGGACGATAACATCATAAATCTTGTCCATGTCTGTTACGTCTCCTTTTAATTAAAAGTATTCTCAGCTCTACTCGAAAATAGTCTGTCCGTCAACTTCTGTTGTAAGAGCAGTAAGAGCTTTCTCTACGATCTTACGACGAAGTTCTTTTTCCTCATCTTTATCCAGCGCTGGATTTCCAAGTGGATGAGGGATTGCGATAGCTGGAACGATTCTGTTAGCACCAACTGTCATAGAGATTGGTGTTACTGTACAGATGTGTACTACAGGGATTCCTGCTCTCTCAATTTCTTTAACCATCGTTGCACCGCAACGTGTACAAGTACCTCAAGTAGAAGTGAGGATTACTGCATCTACTCCATCAGCTACCAGTTTCTTGGAGAATTCATCAGCAAATGCTTTTGCAGATGCAACAGCAGTACCATTTCCTGTTGTAGTATAGAATAAGTGATGTAACTCACCGATAATTCCTTCTTTTTCCATGTCACGAAGAACGTCAACCGGAAGTACACGGTCAGCGTCTTCATTTGCGTATACTGGATCATATCCACCATGAGCTGTCTCATATGTATCTTCTGTCAGATCCATAACACCTGTAATATCATACTCACCATAGTGAGAAGCACTTGAGCTTTCGATGTGATCCGGATTTCCCTTTGGAACGATTCCACCAGAAGTTACTAATGCGATCTTAGCGTGTGCAAGGTCTTTAACAGCCGGGTTAGGATCTACTCTATCGAAGTCTGGCATTGGGAACTCTGTAACATACGGTTTTCCTGCCAGTTTCTTAATAAGCATCTTAACAGCTCTCTGAGATCCTCTCTCTGCTTCGAAGAAGTTAACACGAACACCGTTTGGCATATATCCTTCTTCTGCTGAAGATCCGATCTTTTCACCTCTACCAAGTTTAACAGCAAGAGGAGCCATTTTCTTAACAGCATCTCTCATACCTGCAGCACTGTTCTTTGTAGAAACCATGTATACCTGGTTTTTGAACATATCAGCACCTGGGTTCTCTACATACATACCAGTCAGGGACGGAATACCAAGTTCTTCCTGAACTGCTGCTGCGATAGTACCACAAGCTACTCCGTAACGTCCAGCGTTGAAAGCTGGTCCAGCGATGAATATATCCGGAGCCTGTTCTTTAACCATTTCAAGAATCTGAGCTTTTGCTGTCTCAAGGTTCTCGTTGAAATAAGAGTCACCACAAATGATTGTAGCAACGATCTCTGCGTCATCTTTGAAATTCTGTGTCATAGCAAGACCTGGTCCAACAACTTCGCCAACACGCAGTTCAACCGGGTAATCTGCTTTTTCTTCTCCACCAATCTGTGCAAAGAACTGATTGATGTAATGAACAACTTTTAATTTAGCCATTATTCTATATCCTCCATTCCTTATCTTGCACTCAGTTTATTGAAACCAGTTTCGTTTGTTGCGCCTGTCAGAACCTGAAGCTCAACTTCAAGAGATCCATCCTCGCGCAGTGTCTCTTCACTTGCACCAGCAATCTTTGTTACATAGTCAAGAGTTCCAATTACTTTGTCAAGTTTCGGCAGGATAACTACCTGGTTTGCATTTCCGCCTGTTACTACTGCATCAGCAGCCTGATCAGCATCAGCAAGTGACTGAGATTTTCCATCACGTCCGGCATACTCGTCTGTGATGATTACAGTCTTAACGCCTTCTGCTTCAATCTTCTTACAATTCATGATAAGGTCTGTATCCGGGTTACCGAATCCTTCCTGAGATACAATAACTCCATCCAAGTCTAACATCTTGCAAAGTTTTGCTGTCCAGTCAGAAGAACGCTGTTTATCAGCAAGATATACGTTCTCGTTTGTGATAATCTGGCAAACAAAGTTTAATGTTTTTCCGTGCTGTTCAAATAAGTCATGTACAACCGGGTTGTTCAGATGAACATATGTAGGGTTCTTATCACATGCAGATACACAGTTACCGGAAACAATTGCTCCGTCCATGATCTCTGTAGGGCTTAAAATTGTAGGAACGATTTTCTTAGCATCTACACCATATACATATGTGTCATGAAGAAGTCCCTGGCTCTGAAGCATCTGTACATATGCAACTCTCGGCAGGTCCGGATATTTTTCCATTCCTTCTTTGATTGTGCATGTCTCGTAAACTTTTGTCTCATCCGGTGTCAGCTCACGAGCTAACTCACCAATGTAAGTTGCAACTCTGAATCCAGCGAAACGAACTGCTTTCTCATATTCATGCTGTTTGATACCGTCGATTGGCTCACATACCATAACAAGGTTTAATGTTTTAGAGAATGGTGTGTAATCAGCTCCTGGGCCTGTCATATCGATGATACCTTCCTGGAATCCAACGATCTTACCAGCTGTAACAACTGCCATACCTTTTAATGCGTAAGTTTTTCCCTCTCCAACTGTGTCAACTTTGGAAATAACTCCTGGGAAGATTCCTCCTCTTCCTTCAACTTTAACTCTTGGTTCGATAACATCTTTAACTGGTGTAATTCTTACAGACTCACCCGGTTTTGCAATGTCAAATGATACGCTCTTAATCTTCTCGTCCTCAAGAGCTACTGCCTTAACGGCTTCTTCGGATACATAAAGGATTCCGTCTTCAATCTTAGACTCAGCTGCGAACTGAATATCCTTAATGTAAATGTGTCCCATTTCTAATCTCACTTTAAGTTCCCTCCTTAAAATATTTATATTGTTTAAGCTGCAACGCTCGACAACCTCACTCAATGACTTACCAAAAGTCCGCCGATGGCAGGCCGCTTTCCAGTAAAGTCCAATCTATCAGCTGGAAATCTTCCAGTACCTTTTCGCCATACGTTCCTGTCTTGTCCTGGAATTTATGGCACGAATTAATCGCATTCTCGATGATTGCGATCGAACTTGCATCCACTTCTTCTTTCTCAGTCGAAATCAAAACAGATTTGTACGGTGTCTCGTTCGGCTTTACGCTTCCAGATAGCGGATGTGTCAAAAGTAAATGTCCTTCGTGTATTCTATCTCTGACTTCTCTTAGAAGTCCTTCATAGGTAGTTTCCAGATATATTACTTCATGCGTCTTCTCTAGCTTATCGAAGACCAGTGGATTGTTGGTCAAGACTGTATATTTTCCCCTATTCATCTCGAACCTCTTCCTCCTTTCCGGCCTGTCGCCTGGCAATGGATAAATGTAATAAAACCCGCCTATGTTTTTCTAATAAAAAAAGGACGACGAGACATATGATTATATATATATCTACGGCGTCCTTCCTGTCTTTTGCCCTGATAAATAGAAATTCCTAACAAGTTTTATCACCCAGCACAAGATTCAGAATGTAGTCCGTTTCTCAGTCCTTTTGCCTGAAAGTTTCGTCTCTGCATATCCACCATGTATGTCAGACTTGCCTCTTCGGCGGCTGATGACATCAGCTCTCTCTTGGGAAACATCTTCCTACGAATATTCTTTATTTACAGAAAATTTATTAAAAATTCAATAGACATCTTTTATATTATTTATTGCCTACGTCTATACTAACCGATTGTAAGTTTTTTTTCAACCTCTTATTGGAATTAATATGATTTTAGTTGTTTTGCACAATCCCACCCGTTATTTTTTGTAACATTTATTAGTTCCTCTTTATTTTCTTATTGATTTTGTCTATAAAAGTAAATAAGTCGAACGCCTTATACCGGCGTTCGACTTATAGATTATTTCTATATATTACTTATTCTTTATAAAGTTCTGATAGTAGTCATCGTGGAGCTTCTTAATTGTTCCACTCAGGAAAATCAATCCGATAAAGTTCGGGATTACCATCATAGAGTTAAAGCAGTCTGCCATGTTCCAAACAAGATCCACCTGAGCCAGTGATCCAAGCACTACACATACTGCAACCAATACAGAATAAATTTTTACCGCTTTTGGTCCGAACAGATATTTAATATTAGCCTGTCCGAAGAAGTACCATCCGATAATCGTTGAGAATGCAAAGAAGAACATACAGATTGCAATGAAGATATCTCCACCTTTACCATATAATGTAGAGAATGCATACTGGCTAAGTTCTGCTCCTGTCTTACCGGACGGAATTGATTTTGTTGTGATGATTACTAATGCTGTAAGGTTCAATACGATAAATGTATCGATAAATACACCGATCATTGCAACGAATCCCTGTTCAACCGGATGATCTACTTTTGCAACTGCATGTGCATGAGGTGTAGATCCCATACCAGCTTCATTTGAGAATAATCCTCTCGCAACTCCTTTTGTAAGGGCAAGTTTAATTGTTGCTCCTACTGCACCACCGGAAATTGCTGATGGATTGAATGCTCCAACAACGATTGCATGGAATGCATATGGAATATTTTTGTAGTTGTAGAAAATAACGATCAATGCTCCAATAATATAGAACGCTGCCATAATCGGAACAATCGTTTCTGTAACTTTTGCGATACGCTGCATACCACCTACGAATACAAATAATGCGATCAATGCAACTACAACACCAACTGCTGCCTGTGGCACGCCAAATGCTGTATGGAAGGCAGCTGCGATAGAGTTAGACTGTACCGCATTACCCATAAATCCAAGAGCAAAAATGATCAAAATTGCAAATATCGCTGCAAGCACTTTTCCGAATGTTCCCTTGAATGCTGCACGGATGTAATAAACCGGTCCACCTGTAACTTCTCCGTCTGCTCCAACCTGTTTGTACTTCTGTGCAAGTACAGCTTCACCAAAGATAGTTGCCATTCCCAGGAAGGCTGCGATCCACATCCAGAAAATAGCTCCTGGCCCACCGACTGCAATTGCTGTTGCAGCTCCGGCAATATTTCCCGTTCCTACCTGAGCTGCGATTGCAGTTGCAAGTGCCTGGAAAGATGACATTCCGTCTTTGTCCGCATTACCTTTTTTACTGAACAATCCACCAAATGTACGACGCATTCCTTCGCCAAAACCACGCACCTGAATGAACCCGAGTCTTAACGTAAACCAGATTCCACCACCGAGCAGTGCGATGATCAGTACATAATCCGCCAGATAATGCTGAATCAACAGTACAATGTCGTTCAATGTTTTCATATGATAGTTCCCCCTTTTCCTTTTCGCATAGATATTTTTTATATATACACGATCATATTTAACATGTCTATCATACCATTTTTGCCAATACCGCGCAACATTTATAGTGTTTCATTTGTTTTATTTGTGCATTTTACATATAATCCACAAATTGCATATACAAATCAACGCAAAAAAACAGCGCAAACTCGTTTGTTTGCGCCGTTCAATTGTCAAGCAATTTTTGAATTATTATTCTGTTTTCGTCACAATCACTATACGTTGATCTCTGCTGTCATTCCAAGGATCTCTTTATTTTCTTCCAGCACCGGACGAACTACATTATTGAGGTAGTTATCTACCTGAATCGGTGCACGGCCTACATATTTGGAAGGATCCATTGTTTTCTTCAGTTCATCCAGACTTAAATTAAATGCCGGATCAGCTGCAATCAGTTCAAGGAGATTGTTGTCCATTCCTTTTTCTTTTACATTTTTTCCTGCTTCCATAGAAAGCTCACGGATTCTCTCGTGTAATTCCTGACGGTCTCCACCTGCTTTTACTGCATCCATCATGATATTCTCTGTTGCCATGAATGGAAGTTCTGACATGAGACGTTTTTCAATTACTTTTGGATATACTACAAGTCCGTCAACAACATTGAGGCAAAGATCCAAAATACCGTCAATTGCCAGGAAACCTTCTGGAACACTTAAACGTTTATTAGCAGAATCATCCAATGTTCTCTCAAACCACTGTGTTGCAGATGTGATCGCCGGATTCAACGCATCAATCATCACATATCTTGACAGAGACGCAATTCTTTCACTTCTCATCGGATTACGTTTGTAAGCCATAGCAGAAGATCCAATCTGTGTCTTCTCAAACGGTTCCTCTACTTCTTTCAGATGCTGAAGCAGACGAATGTCGTTGCTGAATTTGTGTGCGCTGGCTGCAATACCCGCAAGAACATTGAGCACTCTTGTATCTACTTTTCTTGAATAAGTCTGACCAGAAACCGGGTAGCATGCTTCAAAGCCCATCTTCTGTGCGATCATCGGATCGATCTTATCGATTGTCTCCTGATCTCCATCGAATAATTCCAGGAAGCTTGCCTGGGTACCTGTTGTTCCTTTTGATCCTAACATTTTCAAAGTACTCTTTACATAGTCAAGATCTTCTAAATCCATCATGAACTCCTGCATCCACAATGTCGCACGCTTTCCAACCGTTGTTGGCTGTGCAGGCTGGAAATGTGTAAATGCAAGTGTCGGCAGGTTCTTGTTCTCATCTGCAAATTTAGACAGTTCTGCAATTACATTGACAAGTTTTTTCTTCACAATGTCCAGAGCCTCTGCCATAAGGATCACATCTGTATTATCTCCCACATAACAAGAAGTTGCTCCAAGGTGGATAATTCCCTTTGCCTTCGGGCACTGCTGTCCATATGCATATACGTGAGACATTACATCGTGACGCACAAGTTTTTCTCTCTCTTTTGCCACATCATAATTAATGTCTTCTGCATGTGCTTTCAATTCGTCAATCTGTTCCTGGGTGATTGGAAGGCCTAATTCCATCTCTGTCTCTGCAAGTGCGATCCAAAGTTTTCTCCATGTACGGAACTTCTTGTCCGGCGAAAAGATATACTGCATCTCCCTACTTGCATATCTTTCTGAAAGTGGACTCTGATATCTGTCGTTTGTCATTGTTCTTTTTCTCCTTATCCTTAAAAAATTTAAAACATAACCAAAAACAATCTATTATTCAAAAGCCAGGGATACATCTTCACCCGGAACTTCCATTGGATAGTTCCCTGTAAAGCAGGCATCACAAAAACTCAGATCCCCAACCATATTCTTCAGCTTTTCTACTTCCATATATCCGAGGGAATCTGCTCCGATCATCTCTCGAATCTCTTCTGTTGTATGAGAATGTGCGATCAGCTGATCATCCGACGGCACATCTGTTCCAAAATAGCACGGATACAGAAACGGTGGCGAACTGATTCTTACGTGAACTTCCTTCGCTCCTGCCTTCTTGAGCATTTTTATAATGTTTGCGCTCGTTGTCCCTCTGACAATAGAGTCATCTACCATAACGATTCTCTTTCCCCGCACAACTTCTTCTATAACATTAAGCTTGATCTTTACACTGCTTTCTCTCTGGCTCTGCTTTGGCTTTATAAAAGTCCTGCCCACATAGCTGTTCTTATGAAATGCCATTCCATACGGAATGCCGGACTGTTCCGAATATCCCTTTGCTGCAACCAGTCCAGAATCCGGAACACCTACAACGAGATCCGCCTCGACAGGATAAGATTCTGCCAGTGCCTTCCCGGCAATAATACGAGAATGATACACGTTGACCTTGTCGATCGTACTGTCTGTCCGTGCAAAATAAATATATTCAAAAATACATCTCGCCTGCTTATCCGGCGAAAGTGCCATTGACCGATCGGAAGTAATTCCATCCTTCGTAATTGTTACAACCTCACCTGGCTCTACATCTCGTACAAACTCTGCATCCACTGCAGCGATCGCGCAGCTTTCAGACGCAAGAAAATACGTATGATCCCTTTTCCCGATACAAAGCGGTTTTAATCCGAATGGATCTCTCGCTCCAATCAGTTTTCTCGGCGAACTTACAACAAGTGCATATGCACCTTTGATCTTCTTCATCGCATTTTTCACTGCATCTTCCGCACAGGATACATTCAATCTCTCCCGCGCGATATGATATGCGATTACTTCGGAATCGATTGTTGTCTGAAAAATGGCACCGGTATATTCAAGTTCTCGTCTCAGTTCGATCGCGTTCGTTAAATTACCGTTATGTGCGATCACAAGTGTACCTTTTACATACTTTAGTACAAGCGGCATCGCATTTTCCGCTCTCGACCCACCGGCCGTTGAATATCGGACATGTCCGACGCCAAGGTTTCCATCAAGATTATCAAGAACCTCTTCGTCAAAAACTTCATTAACCAGTCCCAGTCCCTTTTTAAAGTGTACTTTCTGTTCTCCGAAAGTATCCGTTACCGCAATTCCACAGCTTTCCTGTCCCCTGTGCTGCAACGCAAAAAGCCCATAGTATACAGAGGGGGCAACATTACCTCCGTCTATATCATAGGCTCCAAATACTCCGCATTCCTCACTTAAACCTGTTGTCATCTTTTCCACTTCACCCATGAATGCAAGACTCCTTACTCTTTTTCAATTTTTCGATTACTCGATAAGTATAATACAAGGACTAAGGAAAATCAACATCTTTCAATCTTCCCTAAAAACTCTTTCATTCGCTCGTGGTCAGAGCTAAACACTTCTTCCGGGGTCCCCTGCAGTGCAACGACACCGCCATCCATGAAAATAATATGATCTGATACATTTTTTGCAAAATTCATCTCATGTGTAACGATAACCATCGTCATATGTTCCGCAGCCAGATCTTTGATGACTTTTAAAATTTCTCCTGTAAGTTCCGGATCCAGCGCCGATGTTGGCTCATCAAAAAAAAGTATATCCGGCTTCATCGCCAATGCTCTTGCAATGGAAACACGCTGTTTCTGTCCACCGGACAGCTGATAAGGATATGCATTTTCTTTATCTTCCAGGCCGATTTTCTTCAACAGTTCTCTTGCCTCCCGATATACTTCTTCCCTTTTTCTCTTCTGTACACGAAGTGGTGCATCTACTATATTTCTAAGCACTGAAAAATGCGGAAACAGGTTGAAATTCTGAAACACAAGGCCGAACGTGCCTTCATAGTGGATCTCGCCAGAATCCGGTATCTCCAGTCCTGTCGCACAGCGAAGCAGTGTTGATTTTCCAGAACCGGACGGTCCAATAATGCCAAGCACCTCTCCTTTTTCAACTTTCAACGAAATGCCCTTTAACACTTCTACTTCTTCGAAGCTTTTTTTCAAACGGTTTATCTCTAACAAACTCATGACATTTCCTCCTATTTATAGTAATTAAGTTTCAACTCCAACCGTTCAAGTAAGAACGCTACAACAAAGTTAAATATATAATAAAAGATTCCTGCAAACACATACGGAAGCATCGTTGTCTGGGATGCTGCCAGCGCTTTCGATATCGTAAACATCTCCATAATACCAATCGTAAATGCAAGGGATGTATCTTTTACAAGCGTAATCGTCTCATTTGTGACCGACGGCAGGATGATCTTTATGACCTGCGGCAAAATGATCCGCATAAAGGTCTGCGACTTGCTATAACCAAGAATCTTTGCCGCCTCATATTGTCCGCTCGGCATCGATTCAATTCCACCTCTGTAAATCTCTGCAAAATATGCCGCATAATTCAAAACGAATCCAACTGCTACTGCTGTATTTTTCCAGGTTGGGCTGTTTGTAATACCAAAAATATAATAAGGGCCAAAATAAATAACCATAAGCTGCAACATAAGTGGTGTACCGCGCATGATTGATATATACACTTTAAAAATAGTGCGAACGACGGGATTCTTTGCCATACGTCCAAACGACACTAGAAGCCCCAGTGGTAGAGAAAATATTAATGTCACCGCAAAAAGAATTAGTGTCACACTCATACCTTCCCCAAGTTTTGATAACATAACTGCTACTGTCATACAATGACTCCTCTCCTAGAAAAACAGGCCGCCTGTAAAGGCAGCCCATTTCACTCATATTTTACTACTTTCCAATGATCGTAATATCTTTCTTAAACCATTTTTTTGAAATCTTCGCCATTGTTCCATCTTTGGCCATCTCTTCTAATGTTTTTTCTACCTGATCGCGCACAGCTTCATTTCCTTTTGCGAATCCAACGCCATATTCTTCTGCAGCAATCTCATAATCTAAAATCTTGAATTTTGCTTTTCTCTTCTGAATCTGATAAGCTGCAACAACTGTATCCATTGCCACTGCATCTGTAGATCCAGATTCAAGATTCATAAGTCCTGTATTGTAATCCGGAACAACATTCAAATTACCAAATGTAGATGAAAGCTTTGTGTTCTTTTTCAAAGCTGCCTGTGCGGAAGAATCAGTCTGCACATCTACCACTTTTACTGCCAGGTCTTTCTCTGACTTAATATCTGAGTCACTTTTCACTACAAATACTTGCTCGTTGTTAAGATATGGTTTTGACCATGTATACTTGTCTTCTCTTCCATCCATTGTGAACCCATTCCAAATGCAATCGATTCCTCCGGATTCAAGCTCTGCATCCTTTGAATCCCATGCGATCGGCTTCGCAACAAATTTCCACCCCTGTCTCTTGCACACTTCCGCAGCAAGCTCCAGATCAAATCCCGTATATTCTCCGTCATCACCGACAAATCCCATCGGCGGAAAGTCCTGGTCAAACCCTACTGTAAATTTCTGTCCGGACTTCTTTTCTGTAAATTCCTTCTTTGTTTCTTTCTTACTATCTTCCTTACTTCCGCAGCCTGCAAATACACTTGTTGCAAGCAAGGCTACTGCAAGTACCATTGCCAGTTTCTTCTTCATGATGTGTTCCTCCTGTATTCGTGTGATAATTTTCTTCAATCCGCTCGGCATTTTATTGATTTACCAATTGATAACTTTACCACGTTAAATCGCTCTGTTATAGTATCACATAATTAATTTCTTGTCAATCTGTATTTATTGCATCTTTTCGCCAAAATACGCAATAGAAAAGAGAGTGTTTGTAACACTCTCTTCTCAGCCCGTGAATACCGTAGTTATACGTAAAGTCGCTGCAAGCACCATTGCCAGTTTCTTCTTCAAACTATATTCTTCCTTGACTATTTACTATCAATCCCACGATAACGGCGTTTTTCAGATTCCATTTCCTCATCTTCCTGGCTAATTTCAATGTCTGCACGGATATGATCTCGCTCTTCTTTTAATACTGCATCCAAATTCAGGTATTTTGTATTCCCCGAAAGCATCTTCGTGTACTCTTCCTCCGAAAGTATATGGTAATTGCAATAAAGATATGCCTTTAACACTTCTTCGTTTTCCTGCTGCTTATATGATTCTTCATAAGCCTCAGCTGCTTCTTCGTACAGAAACAGTCTTCCGTATGCACCTGCCAGACAGGCATATACTTTCGCATAAAACGGCTTACCGACAGAGTCATCCCGCTCGCCGTCGATGATTGAGCGATATACGATAATAGCATCCGCATATTCACCGCTTTTCATAAGGCTGTCTGCTTTTAATTTTGCCTTCTCAACCTCTCTTTGATCCTGAAGTTTTTCTAAAATTCCCTGAATCTTAATGATCTCAGATGATGCATACATCGTAGATTGCTGCAAAATCTTAATAATAAAATCCTCTTCCGTGCAATCATTATCCAATTCATTTTGCAATACATCCGCAAGTTCATACATCAAAAGTTCCGTACGAATCCACTCACACAGCTGTTTATTGATCAGCGTATGATCGATCAAATACAGATTGTTACATATGTAATAGCATAATTCTTCCAATGTATAAATCTTAATATGACCCCTGGCAATCTCAAACGGTTGTCTGGCATGTTTTTTATGACATAGAATTAAACTGCCCATTGATTCCTCCTAAATGTATAACCTTCTCCGCCCGGAAATCCGACGCTTTAAAAAATTCTCCAAATCCGACGTCCTGAAAAATCATTTTACACGTCTTCTCATCTAAGAACATCACTTCTATTCGCAGACGCAACGAATAATCTCTGCGTTCTTCCAATCCCTCCAGAGAAACTTTTTCCACCTGCAGGTCATCACCCGCAAGGGTTTCTACGTGGATCTCAATATCTGATGTGTCTTCCAATATTACTTCCCACTGTCCGTCAGCTTCATACCAGTGCGTACCCCATGCAACGATCGGATACCAGCCTTCTTTTCCGCCCACGCGCATACGCAGGCTGATCTGCTCTGTCATACGCGTGTCATCCAGATAAACCGGGCCTTCATTATAATTACGATATCTGCGCATCGCTGTATAGCAGGCACCTTTACTGTAAAGATTGTTTCCGACAAATGCACGTCTTCCATTGCAAAGAACTTTCAAAGAATTTGGATACCATTTATTTTCAAATGCTGCACCGGTGAGATATACAGATGATACGACTTTCTTTTCAAATACATTCTGAATAAATAAACGGAAGCTTTCATCTGCACTTCTTGCTTTTTCTCTATTCAGGACCGGATAGATTGCCTCCATCTCCTGGATCTTCGCACTGGCTACTTCATCTACCGTCACAAACATGTCCCGATTCTGTCCATTTGCGACATTCATTCGACGGAGCATATATGCTTTGATCGTCTGCCCATCACAGAAAAACATTGCTGACTCGTACTGCCATAATTCTTTTGGCTGATAGAACATATACTGACAGAATCCTTCTTTATAATCCTGCACATAAATATTCTCCTTATCAATTCCCAGATGCCTTCCGATTCCACGAAGCATCTTCGATAAATCGATCGTTGTATATGGTGTCGAAAATGTAATATAGCGGATATCTTCGAAATCTTCCAACGTAAGCCCTATAAATTTCGCCAGAAGCCATACTGCATCATGCACTTTTTCACCAATGCGAACCTTTTTCTGTGAAACTGCGCGCTTAAAAAGATCTGACACAACACAGGTGCCATCTTCAAGCTCCAGTTCCTCGGCTTCTCTTCCGTATACCCATTGTTCGTCTTTATAACCTAATTTCAGAGGGATCAGCGACTCATTCGGCGCAAACTCAAGTGTCTTAGGCTCATCATTTTTCTCATTGTAATAACTGATCTGACAAGTATTCTCATTCAGATCATAACCAATAATACTACCTCTTTTCACGTTATTCTTCCTCTCTGTTATTCATACATCGTGAAGAGATTCTCTGCCATCTTCTCTTCTTCTTCAAAGTCCATAATCGCTTTTCTTCTGTTTGCCGGAGACATGGAGATCATCGCATCAAGTTTGCCATATTTTCCAATCTTCACTGTGTGTTCGTTCGTCAATACGCGCTTGTTCGTTGTCACAATTTCACTTCCGAAACTATCCTGGAAATAATAATGCAATTCCTCATCCTCATACAATACAAATTGCTTTACATATATATTTTCATATGATGGAAGAAGCATCTCTGTCTTATAGCCAAGCGTCTCTTTTCCGCCTTTTCGGATCTTATAAAATAGTTTTACTTTATGCCCTGCCTCCGTGCGATAAGAAAGCATCGTGCGGTCATACAGCTGAAGCTCCGTCAGCCATTTTGCAGGATAATCCATATAGAACGGGAAAATATACTGTTTTTCCGTCAGCCTTCTCAGCTCTCTGTGGAGTACTTCTTCTAGCTCTTCCGGATATTTTTTCCCCGAATAAAATTTCAGCAGTGCGATCTTACAGATATCCGGCAGCGTTTCTTTCTTCTCACACTCATTTGCAATAATTTCAAATATGTTTGCCTTTGTCTCACGTCCGTTGATCACATACTCTCTCGCAGCATAAGTAAGATATGCCTGCTTCAGACGAAAATAAACATTATCTGATAAATAATAATCTTCGAAAATGTCTTCCTCATCAAACATATCTTCCGAAAACAGCATCTGCGTAATGATCCGTTCACTGATTTTGTATGATGCAACCTGATATTCGCGAAGCACTTTCCAAAGATTCTTCATATCTTTTGTTGCACCACAATAATAATTGGCAAGATAGGTAAGTGTTGCTTTATCATACTGATGTCTTCTAAACATCTCATAACACAGATAGGTCAGGAATTCATCTTCTTCGTAGTTTTCTTCTCGGATCCTGCGGCTGCAAATACAGAACACATCTTTATCTTCGAAATAATTCAATCCCTTTGCATAAATGTTATCAAAACTCGGTGTCTCTTTCTCTTCGCTGTCTTTCCATTTTCCGACAGATGCACCGTACTTTTTACAAATCTCCAAAAACCGTGGCTCATAAAATAACCGCTTTGTCTCATATGGAATGGAATCTGTATAATATCTTCCTTCCACAGACTCCCAGATGATCCTTGACTCTTTGTCATACAGATAGACAATGACCGGCTCCTCCTCTGTATAAGGTACACGCTGTCTGATCTCTCCGTTTTTCTCGATCACAAGGACGCAATTCATATGTGGAACCTTTGTGGAAATGGAATACGCATAACAGATATCACGCATTGCTTCCATATGTTCTGAATCCATATCCTCTGTACAGAAACGTTTATATAAAACGCGAAGATACTCTGTAATATGACGTTTTCGAAGCTGATCCATTGCAAAATTCTTCATCTGCTCCTTATAACTGTCATAAAGTTCTTCTCCACCTACTTCATAGGTCAGAAGGTTCGCATAAAGGAACGCAATTTTCTCATATCCCAATGTATTTCCATGCATGAAATAAAGGAAAATGGATTTCGGAAGTGGTCCTTTCACATTAGACGGATCCAGTGTATTCATATAATACTCATAAAGCTGGGCAATCTTAAGTTCGGAATCAACTGCTTCTTGGTACCAATGAAAATATTTCTTCTGGCACTTATTTCCCTTGATCAGCAAAATACAGATTGTATTAAGGATCATCGGTTCTTTGTACACTTTATAAATACGCTCCAGTATGCGAAACAAAAGATCACTATAGGACTTATGCTGGCTTGCAAAATTGGCCAGGTACAGTGCTAATTCCTTTGTCATCAGCCGATACTTTGCAGCAAAGTTCATAACTTGCAATTCGAATTTTCCAAGCTTTTTAAGAAGCGTCGGTTTTGCCTGATAGCAAAGATATGCCTCCAGATAGAACATCACTCCATGTGTCTCGAATTCAAACTGCTGCTCTAACACTTCCAGTCGTTTATACGGATTTTTATAGCGGTCATCAATCTGCAAGATCATATAAAGAAGCAGCCAGGAATCCTGATGACGCATATAGGTCTTGCCAATCTCATCTAATACACGCTCCATATGGCTGTCATTTTCACGAATCATCGCTGTCAAAAACAGATAATAGCAATTTGTGATTGGGTCTTTTCCGATTGCGAATCGATTGTAATTATAGTTTTCAAGGATCCACTTTGCATCATCGATTCTTTTACCGATAATGTAAACATGAGCCTGTAAGAGCTGATAAAATTCACTCATCGGCTTAATCCGTCGGATGGCAGCTACATTCTCAATTGCATTCTCTACCCATGTATCAAGATCAATACGGCCCGCCATATATCCGACATATTCTTTCAAAGACTGCGCATACAATAGTTCCGGCATATAATGTTCTTCATCATATTCCTGATTCTGCAACACTTCAATCTCATAAGATAATGTCTCATACGGTGTAATGAAACGGATCGTTCCATAGTTTTTTCCACCATGCAGAAACTCCGGACGTACAAGGTATTCCATCTCATAACTGTTACCGATGAAATCTTCTG
Source organism: Lachnospiraceae bacterium (assembly GCA_030538915.1). Classification (GTDB taxonomy): domain Bacteria; phylum Bacillota; class Clostridia; order Lachnospirales; family Lachnospiraceae; genus Dorea_D. The sequence continues at coordinate 69,464 of JAUNTC010000001.1, forward strand.
TCGTCAGATCTGGCTTTGATACACGAAGGAAATCTCCTTCTGTCTCGATATGGATCGGCATGAATCCCCATGTATTTTTCATGATGGTGATTGTTCCCTTATTCGACTCCTTAATATCTTCAAAAAGCATTCCTTCACCCTGGAGGGTAAGGAAAATACATTCTTTCTGCTTAATGCCGACAAGGAATTCTTCCATTGCCTGTTCTCCGAGTGACCATTTTCTCATATTGTCATAAAGATAGAAAATGCGTTCATTCTCATACTTGACGATTTCGTAAAATTCTCTTGAGCGGAACAGTCTTCCCGCCTCGGAAAAATCTTTGATCGCAAGTTTACGAAAATCATCTGTGCTCTGCACTTTACCATAGGTCGTCATAACATATGGCTTCTCAATGATTGCTGTAAAGGCAAGTTCATATTCTCCTCCGGAACATACAACTGTGATTTTTCCGCGTTCTACGTGTCCTGGCTTTAGCCCTTTACCATCATAAGTAAATTCAATTCTAGTGGAAACTCCTTCGAATCCTTGATCTTTAAAATGAAGACGAAAAGAAGACGGGTACAAGATCCCCCGTATCTTTCTGTCGTTATTACTTTTTATTTGGAAACTTCCTCTGTATACTTCACCTTCGCCAATGATCATGACAAGATTGGTCTCTTCGAACACAACCTCCGGCTGTTCTACACCGAAATCTCCTTTTGAAAATCTTTGTATTTTATTTTTCAAGACTTACACCTGCATCTTTCGTTGCTTTTTGTAGAAAACATACTATAATGAATTATAGCATTGTTTGTTCGGTAATTGCAATGCCGTAAGAATAAAATCTAAGCATAACCTTAGAAAGGAGCATTGATATGGATAAAAAACCCGAATTTCATGGAAGTGATCTAGAACAGATCGAAGCTTATTATCACATTCCAAAAGAAGAAATTGTCTCTTTCGGAGCCAATGTAAATCCCCTTGGATTGTCTAAAAAATTAAAGAATGACCTGGCTTCACACCTTGACATTATTACCCGCTACCCGGACCGTGACTACAAAGATTTAAAAAAAGCGATCAGCACTTATACTGGTGTAGCAAGTAAACACATCGTAATCGGAAACGGATCAACAGAATTGATCTCTCTGCTTATTTCTACACGCGCCCCTAAAAAAACTTTAGTTCTTGGGCCTACTTATTCCGAATACGCAAGAGAGTTGTCATTGAACGGTGGATCTATGGATTTTTACAATCTAAAAAAGGAGCAGGGCTTCCAACTCGATGTAGACGATTTTATCCACACATTAAAAGGGGATTATGAGTTGGCGATCATCTGCAATCCAAACAATCCGACCTCTTCTGCCCTTACAACAGATGAAATGGAACGAATCCTTGCCGCATGCAAAGAAAACAATATCTTCGTCATGATCGACGAAACATATGTAGAATTTGCACCGGATATTGACGCGATCAGTGCAGTCAGCCTGATTCCGGCCTATAATAATTTTATGATCATCCGCGGTGTATCTAAATTTTATGCAGCACCGGGGCTTCGTTTCGGCTATGGCATGACAAGCAATGAAGCATTTTTAAAAGACCTGCTTCTCTATCAGAATCCGTGGAGTCTCAATAGCGTTGCAGCTTACGCCGGCGAGCGCATGTTCTCCGACAAAGATTATTATAAGAAAACTCGGGATTTGATCTGTTCGGAACGGACATACATGTTTAATGAGTTAAAGAAAAACAGCAACTTTAAGCCATATGAAGCTTATGGAAATTTTATTCTCGTAGAGATTTTAAAAGAAGGCGTTACATCATTTGATGTTTTTGAGGCAGCAATTAAAAACCGGCTTATGATTCGTGACTGCTCTTCCTTCGAATCATTAGCCGGTGAATTCTTCCGTTTCTGCATCATGGATCCTGCCGACAACCGCCGTCTCCTTGATGTTTTAAATCAGATTTAATATTATACAACTTCATTTAAGTATATTTTTGAAAGAGGGATGATTTTTTTCATTTCCTCTTTCATTCTTTCTGTCATATGAACGCCTTCTTCTTTACAGATCTCATCTACATTCTTTGCACCGAACACGAGACTCGTAAGCGCTCCAATTGTAATTTCTCCTTCTGCATTTTCCATTTTACCGTCCATAAGCATAGAACCGGAATTCTCCGTTCCTGTCAAAACAAGGCAGCGATTGTTATCTTCGATGATTGGATCGGTCACCCGAAAGCATACACAGAGAAGTTCTCTCAGCCTAAGAGACATTAGCATTCTGCGTACATCTAAGATTCTTGTCATAATCTTTGCGCCTTCCTCATTTTCACCTGGAAACCATACTCTAAAATCTGAGATTCCATTTTCATTCTCAAGCAGCATCAGCTTTCCACCATCACTTCTACATTCTTTTATCCATCTGCGATAATAATCTCCATCTCGCTTTACATACACATCCATGCTTTTTGCAAGTGTATCCTCCGCCCATGCGGCAAGCACATCACAATCTTCATCCTGAAGCGCACGCACTTTAAGCTTTTCATCAGCTTCGCATTTGTCCGAATCATAGTAAGAAATTTTTTGTTCATAGACAGTGCGAAAATCATAAGGCGCGTAGATTGCCTCTGCCGCCGGCATTAAAAATGTAAAATTTTCTCCATCCACATACATATCATTAAGTGCTCGCTTTAGAAGCGATGCCATAAATCCTCGCCCACGATATTCTTTTCTTGTAGCCACTGCAACAATATAGTGTGCCTTTTTTTCCACACCATTTACCATTACCGTATATGGATTTAAATGGAGCATTGCCTGGATTTCCCCCTCATCTTCTACTACATAGATAACATTATCCTTCGTTTTTTCCGAAAAATAATAATCTACGAATCCTTTACTGTCTTCATTGAAAACCTCTTCATACAACGCACGTGTTTTTAAATGTTCTTCTTTTTTCAGTTTTCGGATTTCCATCTGTCTTTCCTCTTATTCTCTTGCACTCTGGCATCCGCCACATCCTGCACAGCCGCCGGCCTGTGGTCCTACTTCGTAACTATAGTTGGCAATTGTCTCTAAAGATGCGATTGCCTGGGAAGAAATTCCTTCTCCGGTTCCGGTAAATCCAAGTCCTTCTTCTGTTGTTGCCTTAATATTGACCTGATCGATATCAATACCAAGTGCTGCTGCTACATTTTCACGCATCTTCTCAATGTGTGGCGCCATCTTCGGTCTCTGTGCAATGATTGTTGCATCAATGTTTCCGATTACATATAGTTTTTCGTCAATCAGTTTACCAACATGTTTCAAAAGTTCAATGCTGGAAGCTCCTTTGTACGCCGGATCGGTATCTGGAAAATGCTTTCCAATATCCCCAAGCGCTGCCGCACCAAGAAGGGCATCCATGATCGCATGTAACAACACATCTGCATCTGAATGTCCAAGCAATCCTTTCTCGTACGGAATCTTAACACCACCAAGAATAAGATCTCTTTCTTCTACTAATTTATGGACATCATATCCCATTCCAACTCTCATACTGTTATTCTTCCTTTCTTGCATCTTATATGCATTTACATATCATCTTCATTCTTATCCGATTCTTCTTCATTCCCGAGCAATTCATCTCGATTTAATGTATCCCCGGTGTTTTCTTCATATTCATGTTTTGCGATCATAACAGCCGCTTTTACACACCAGAAGCCTCCGATAATAATAAACGCAGCTCCAACTGCAAAATATAACATTCTATTTTCAGGGGAATGATTTATGACTTTCTGAATCAGATCAAATCCTAAATATCCTAGATATCCTCCTGCAATTACTCGAAAAAGCAAACGTCCTTTTGTCATTTTTTAATCCTCCTGCCAGATTTCAAAAACGAAAACTAGCGAAAAACCGCTATTTTTCATACATCTGAAGATATTATAACATATATGCATATTTTTTTGCAAAAAAAGTGTTGACATTTCAGCACTTTTAATTGTATAATAACGGAGTCGGTTTGAGAAACCAACAAAAGATATGGGATCATAGCTCAGCTGGGAGAGCATCTGCCTTACAAGCAGAGGGTCATAGGTTCGAGTCCTATTGGTCCCATACATTCAAAATTTATTGTGGCGGGATAGCTCAGTTGGCTAGAGCACACGGTTCATACCCGTGGTGTCGCTGGTTCAAATCCAGTTCCCGCTACTTATAATCATGGCGGGATAGCTCAGTTGGCTAGAGCACACGGTTCATACCCGTGGTGTCGCTG
>JAUNTC010000031.1 GCA_030538915.1 Lachnospiraceae bacterium
TGGTAAGTTCCAGTCAAGACCTACTGGAACTGGAATTTACTTTTCCAATTGACCTATTTTATGTTCATTTCATGGTATATTGTTATCGAAACACAAAGTTAGTGATAGCATCCCCGAAAACTTGTGCTCCATATTTGAACTTCAGATTATTGAATATTAATAAAAGCCGAAGTATTGCTACTTCGGCTTTTATTAATTTATTTGATTTTTATCGTTTTTGTTCCGAATTTTCCGGATCCATCTTTCGCTTTTGCAGTAATCTTAACTTTCTTGCCTTTTCCGGCTTTTTTTGTTACCACCTTTCCGCTTGCAGATACCGTCGCATATTTTGTATTGCTGCTTGTCCAGGTCACTGTTTTGTATGCCCCTGCGGTTGCGGTTATTTTTGCTTTTAATGCTACTGTTTTCACATTTTTTACAGTAGAAGCACCGGTTATTGTAATCTTTGTTACTACACCCTTTGCAATCTTAATTGTATATTTGCCACTGACTTTGCTTCCATCTTTCGCTGTTGCAGTGATCGTAACTGTCTTTCCTCTTCCGGCTTTCTTTGTCGTTACTTTTCCAGAAGCAGATACCGTCGCATATTTTGTATTGCTGCTCTTCCAGGTCACTGCCTTATTTGCTGCCTTCGCCGGTGCAACTGCTGCCTTAAGCTGCACAGATTTTCCATACGCAACTGTCTTTGTCGCACCGGAAATAGATATTTTGGAAACCTTCACCGGTGTTGGCTTCGGATCTGGAGTCGGTGGATTTCCATCTACCTTCACATCCCAGCCTGCAATCTTTGTTCCAACTAGATTATAAGCTGTGATCGTTACAGTTCCTCCCGCTTTTCCATAAACTTTTGTCCGGCCGTCTATCTGCTTTATAATTGCAATCTTTTCATTGCTCGATTTGTATGTAATTCCAACAACGTCACAATTTTCCGGCAGATATTTGTGATATGTGATCGAAGCTGCCTCCCCGGCCTTCAGTTCTCTTGGATCTACAACATCCATTCCTGTTGGCATGATCGTCTCACGAAACAACATCGAATTCTTTGGCATAGTATCTACCGCATCATCCGTTCCCGATGACAATCTTGCAGAAATATAATAAGTACCGGCCTCCAATTTAAATACTGCTCTGACATTTGGAATAATCTGTCCTACAGTTCCTTTATCCACGCGCTGTCCTTCGCCCTGGAATTTTAATTCTTTTGCTTTTGCATCATACATGCGGAACCATGTGTATATAGTGTCCGATGTTTCTGTGTATGCTGTATAATACCCTGCTTTCGGGATAATCACTTTGTAAAGAGTTGTACCGGCTTCACCTGTAACCAATTGCCCCTTCTGCGGATCAAATCCCGAAATTGTTTTCAGACCATATCCCAGATCCGTGTAAACGCCAACCTTCTCACTTGTCAGCTTACTGCCTTCTTTTAATGTCATGTGGAGTTTGTATTCTTTTCCTTTTTGGAAGGTCATTATAATGCGATGTTCTTTCGATGTATCAATTCGTTCATCCGACGGTATAAGTGAATCACAGGTAACAAAATCCCAGTCATTTTCCGGACTTGTCGTGATCACATACTGCCCTGTTGTAGACGGTGTAAATACAGCACTTCCTTTTCTTCCGTCAAATGTTACTTCTGTCACTTTATTTTCTACTAATTTTGTCGGATTCGCGGCGTGCACCTGAATAGATAATCCCAGTGCCAATCCTACAATTGCCAGTATACCAGTACATTTTTTCCATTTCGTCTTTTTCAATTGCATATATCCTGCTCCTTATTTGATCTTCAGCTTCACAACTGCCTTTTTTCCCGAGCCATCCAGTGCTTTCACAGTGATCTTCACGATCTTGCCCTTTCCGGCTTTTTTTGTCGTCAGTTTTCCGGATACGGAAACTGTCGCATATTTTGTATTGCTACTCTTCCAGCTCAATGTCGTATATGCGCCTGGCGTTGCAGTTACTTTTGTTTTTAATTTTGTTGATTTTCCTACCTTTACTGTCTTTGGAGCGGTTACTTTTATCCTCTTTACAATTCCTTTTGCAATTTTAATCTTATAACTTCCAGAAACCTTGCTGCCATCTTTTGCTACCGCCTTAATGATTACACTTTTCCCTTTTCCGGCAGTCTTTATCGTTACTTTTCCAGTTTTAGAAACAATTGCATACTTCGTGTTACCACTCTTCCAGGTTATTGCTTTGTTTGCTGCTTTTGATGGTGCGACTACAACTTTTAACTGTACTGATTTTCCTGCTGCTACAGTCTTTGTAGCACCTGTGATCTTAATTTTAGAAACCTTCACTGTCTCCGGTTTTTGTTCCGGTGTCGGTTGCGGTGTCAATGTTCCTTCACGCCCTTGAATGCTATAATCCGCTTCCTCAGCACTCACATTGATCGCCAGATAATAAGTTCCAGCCTCCGGTATCTCAAACTGCGTCTCTTTCGCAAGTCCCACACTTTGACTCTTACCTTCTATTTTCTCAACCGCCATTGTATAAAGCTCCAGCTCTGTAGCCTCCAGTGACGCTTCATCCGCACTGTCTGTCAGCACATAAGCTCCTGCTTTCTCAAAATCTACTTTCACTACTGTGCTGACTGGAATCCCTGCACCTGCAGCACTGGATACAACTGTATTTTCATATGGTTTTTCCCATATGTCCGCCTTTACAGTGGACAATGTCGTATTTGGCATAAGTGCCACCATCTGCTGTTTTTCCGTTTTCCCAGATTTTGTTTCCACCTGAATATAGTAAGATTTCCCTTCCGTAAGTACCGGCGTCACATCTCGTTTGTATGTCCCGATCAGCATCTGGGCAGACCAGTCAATCTCATTTCCATCTTCATCCATCAGAATCTCACGGACATTATTGGTACCGTTGGATTTACTATACATAAAGGTGTACTTCTGTGCTTTGGACGGTGTAAATGTAAAGGTTGCTCCTCCTCCGACAATTACATTATTTGTAAAACCACCTTCCTTTATCGTCTGAAGCGGCGGATTGATCACACGGACTTTCCACGTTGCTGTCACTTCTCCCGCCGCATTTCTTGCTGTGATCGTCGCAGATCCTGCTGACAGTGCAGCCAGAGTCTGCGATGTTGCCTTTACAACATCTGGGTTGCTGGACGTAAGTTCTGCCGCATCCTCTGCGTCATATGGTTCGAAACTGTCTTTTGTAAGCCTTGCCGTCTCTCCAGCTTCCATCATTCCCGGTCCCGGATTCACCAGTCTTGTATGCAAAACCGGCTCTGCCAGCGAAAGGCTGTATACGCTTTCTCTTCCAGTATAGTCAGTTCCATAAGTTTGAGCCATCTTCGCTTCCACATAATACGTTCCTGCATTCAAATGATAAATATTGTCTTTCCATGTTCCGTTTACATCCACACGTCTGGCATTTGCTGACACCTTTTCCATATCTGTATCATATACGTCCACTTCTGCTTCCTGACCCACATTACTCTCCTGGGAAAGATGTATCTTATATGCATTTTCCTCCGGAATCTCCAGTTTATAATATGCTGCATATCTCTGATTTGTCTGTGCTGCAAGCTTTGCTCCTGTCACTTGCGAAAAATCTTCCATGCCATTGGCAAGATCACTGTATACACTGACTTTCTGCATTTGCTGACTATTCGGATTCTCTACATAGAAAATATATGTCCGTCCCTTTTCCAGCTTTTTACTGACCATGCGAACCCCATCCGCTGTGTATGTCTTCATCAGAGTCACCGTTTTCTCCGAGCCGCTCTTTTCATTTCGCAGTTTTAGTACATCATTTGTATGCGTCACCGCTGTTTTGAATAAATACTTCTGCGTCTTCTCCGGCACAAATTTTACTGCCGTCTTCCCTTCCGTATTCATCGTTACTTCCGTTGTCTCATTTTCCTTTAAGAGCTGAGTCTTGTCTGTACTTCCTGCTGCTTTTACCTGAACTGCCATTGCCAGTGCAAGGAAACATGCAGCCGCCACTCCTATACGTTTTTTGTTTTTCTTCATGCGTTTCACTCCTCTTTTTCCAGATATTTTCAGTATACCCCCCTTAATTTTCTGTCAAATATGACTGAATTTCACTACTAAAAATAGGACCCTTCGCACAAACGAATGGTCCTATAAGAATGTCTCTATTACTCTGTAAATAACGGTGTGGAATAATATCTGTCACCTGTATCCGGTAATAATGCTACGATTGTCTTTCCTTTATTCTCCGGTTTCTTCGCATATTCGATCGCTGCGTGAAGTGCGGCTCCTGAAGAAATACCTACCAGTACGCCCTCTTTCTTAGCAAGCAGTTTTGCAGCTGCAAATGCGTCATCATTTTCTGCTTTATAAATCTCATCATATACAGATGTATTGAGTACATCCGGTACAAATCCGGCTCCGATTCCCTGAATCTTATGTGATCCGCTCTTGCCTTCCGATAATACCGGTGAAGAAGCCGGCTCTAATGCTACGATCTTCACATCCGGTTTTTGCTCTTTCAGGTATTCACCGGTTCCTGTCAGTGTTCCACCGGTTCCAACACCTGCGATAAATACATCGACTTCTCCGTCTGTATCTTTCCAGATCTCCGGACCTGTTGTTGCTTTGTGTACTGCCGGATTAGCAGGATTTACAAACTGTCCCGGAATGAAGCTGCTTGGTATCTCTTTTGCAAGCTCTTCTGCCTTTGCAATTGCTCCTTTCATTCCTTTCGCACCTTCTGTAAGCACTAATTCTGCACCATATGCTTTCAAAATATTTCTTCTCTCAACGCTCATCGTCTCAGGCATTGTCAAAATGATACGATATCCTTTCGCTGCTGCGATAGATGCAAGTCCGATTCCGGTATTTCCGGATGTCGGCTCAATAATTACAGATCCTTCCTTTAACTGTCCTTTGCTCTCTGCATCTTCGATCATTGCCTTTGCAATCCTGTCTTTCACACTTCCCGCCGGATTAAAATACTCTAATTTTACAAGTACTCTTGCTTTAAGTCCCAGTTCTTTCTCAATATTTGTCACCTCTACAAGTGGTGTATTTCCGATCAATCCTAATGTTCCTTTATAAATATTTGCCATTTTAAATCCTTCTTTCTATACTACAATGGTGCCTCTTCTTGTAAAGTATACTATCACTCGTAACCTACTGCGTCAATAGGTTGCTATTTCACCGCCTCAAATGCGGCATCCAATGCTGCGATCAGATCTTCCACTTTTTCAATTCCGATAGAAAGACGGATTGTATTCGGCTTAATTCCCTGATCTAAAAGCTCTTCTTCTGTGCACTGACTATGTGTCGTTGTTGCCGGATGAATAACTAATGACTTCACGTCTGCCACGTTGGCAAGCAACGAAAAGATTGCTAAATGATCAATAAAGTTTTGTGCTGTCTTTGCATCTCCTTTGATTTCAAATGTAAAGATCGATCCACCGCCATTTGGTAAATATTTCTTATATAACTCGTGGCTTGGCTCACTTGCAAGAGACGGATGATGCACTGCCTCTACCTGTGGGTGATTTGCCAGATAATCTACGATCTTCAGTGCGTTGCTTACATGACGTTCTACACGAAGCGATAATGTCTCTAATCCCTGCAGGAATAAGAATGCATGGAATGGAGAAAGTGTTGCTCCTGTATCACGCAGAATAATTGCACGAATGTAAGTAACAAATGCTGCCGGAGCTGTTGCATCTGCAAAGGAAATTCCATGATAGCTTGGGTTTGGATCAGAGACCCATGGGAATTTTCCACTTGCTTTCCAATCAAACTTTCCTCCTTCGATGATGACACCACCGATTGCTGTACCATGTCCACCGATAAATTTTGTTGCTGAATGTACAACGATATCTGCTCCATATTCAAACGGACGAATGAGGTATGGTGTTGCAAATGTTGAGTCAACAACAAGCGGAATATTATGTTTATGTGCAATCTCAGCGATTTTCTCAAGATCTACCAAGTTGGAATTTGGATTTCCTAAAGTCTCAACGAAAATTGCCCTTGTATTTTCCTGGATCGCTGCTTCGAAAGAGCCTTCTACTTCCGGATCAACAAATGTAGTTGTAACGCCGTTTGTAAGTGGAAGTGTGTGTGCCAGCAGGTTGTAAGTTCCTCCGTAAATTGTCTTTGAAGCTACGATATGCTCTCCACTCTTTGCAAGTGCCTGGAATGTATAATCGATAGCGGCTGCTCCGGATGCAACTGCAAGTGCTGCGGAACCACCTTCCAGCGAAGCGATACGTTTTTCAAATACATCCTCTGTCGGATTTGTCAGTCTTCCGTAAATATTTCCTGCATCGCGAAGTCCAAATCGATCTGCCGCATGCTGTGAATTATGAAATACATAAGAAGAGGATGCATAAATCGGAACCGCTCTTGCATCTGTTGCCGGATCTGCCTGTTCCTGTCCAATGTGTAACTGTCTTGTCTCGAATCCCCAGTTTTCTGATTTTTTGATGTCTGCCATAATCTTGACCTCCATATATCGCTACTCGCGTTTCTTTATTTTCTAAATTGGTTTGTTTCTTTGTCTCTGTAAACATACTAACATGATAGGTTTATGTTGTCTAATACACGTGAAAGATACCTTGCTATAGGTTGAAACTATATGTGTATGTACTAAAAAGGGGGTGTCGCTTTAGTGCAACACCCCATTACTGATTACTATCCAGCGGCAACCATCATCCAAAAAAGTATATATAATATTAATGCAGCATAACTTACGCCGATTGTCACTTCCTTTCCTTGTCTTAATTATATGGCTTGGAGTCTAATCACTCAAGCAATGACTTTTACCATTCATGTTGCGTGGCGCAATACCTTTTAACTTTTTCTAATCTATCTGTAAATATTTTCGGATCGCCATTATATAATGCTCTCCCATACGACTTAAAATCGAATTTTTTCGAATCACATATCCAATCTCCATCTCACTGTTCTGATTAATCTCATCATCCTGGAATGGCACTGCTCTGTAATCATCGCCATTTAATTCTTCGCAGATAATACCGGAGCACAGTGTGTAACCATTTAGCCCAATCATCAGGTTCAGCATCGTTGCACGGTCATTGGCTTTGATGATCTGCGGATAATCATTGGTAGATAAAATCTCCTCTGCCAGATAAAAAGCGCTGTCCTCGCCCTGTTCAAATGCAAGGCAGGGATAATCTTTGAGCTGTTCAAAGGAAATCGAGGCTTCATTTGCCAAAGGATGCCCTTTCCATAAATATACATACGCCTGACAGATCGTCAGGTGGTGAAACTCCAATCCTGCGGAACTTATAAGCTTCATCATCGACTTACGGTTAAAATCCGACAAGTATACAATTCCGATCTCACTCTTCATTGTGTTAACTTCCTGAATCACTTCCCTCGTCTGTGTCTCTCGGATTGCAAATTCATACTGTGACATGTCATAAGCTTTCGCCATATCTACAAATGCTTTCACCGCAAAAGAATAATGCTGGGTGGACACACCGAATTTCTTCTTATAATTACCGCCATTGTATTTATCTCTTACTGTTTCATACTGTCCGTAAATCTGTTTTGCATAAAGCAAAAATTCTGTTCCATCATTAGTCAAGGTGACACCACGGCCACTTCGATAAAAGATTGTAATACCTAATTCCTTCTCCAGCTCCTTCACCGCACTCGTAAGTGACGGCTGCGAAACAAAAAGCTGCTCCGCCGCCTTATTGATCGATTTTGCCTGTGCAATTGTAATAATGTAATTAAGCTGTGTCAATGTCATAGGTATCCTCTCCTTCATCCTGCAGTCATTTCTTACGTCTATAATACCCGACGAGTTGTCTGTCATATTTTATGTGCTTTATACTAGCATCACATACCTACCTCGTCAATAGGTTTTTTGAATCGATCGCATACAAATCATACAGTTCTCTTATATGTCAAAAGCACAAAGGCGACACACCGACATCGTCTGTGCATCGCCTCTTATTACTTATTCATTTTTATTTGTTTTTCATTTTTTCCTTTTTAAACACTCTTGAAAGAAAGTAAGCAAATCCGCCAACATATCCTACAAGTGTGATCGCCATCATAATAATCGCATCCATTGTCATAGTTCATACCTTCTTTCTTACTCTGTTACTTCGTCTTCATCCATTGCACCTTTTGCAGTCTTTGCATTGAAAAACTTCATAAGCACAAGACCTAAAATAATGACAACGCCAAACTGAAGCAGAACTGTTCCGGTGTTATCCTGGATAATAAACGGATTCAACCATGTATCCGGGAACCACTCTTTTGTCTGAAGAAGCCAGTATCCAACCATTCCTACTACTAAAACAGGAATGAGATACATACATCCGGTATAATAGAATTTTGGCAAATGCACATCTGCACCCTTTGCATTGACTTCTTCCGTACGAAGCTTCTCCACTCCATACTTCCATGCAAGGAGAGCAATAAATGCTCCACTTACTAAAAGTCCGATTCCCCATACCCAGTCCTGATTGTCGATATTTGTCAAAGACCAGCATGAGAAGCATCCAACTAAAAATCCTGCAAAGCATACGCTGACAACCGCCTTTTTACGTGGCAATCCAAGGTCAACTACACATTTCACACCAACTTCGATCATAGAGAACAGCGAAGTGATCGCTGCGATCGCAAGCAGTCCGAAGAAGATGAAGGAAATAAATCTTCCACCCGGAATAGTTGTAAAGAGCTGATAAATGTAAATAAATGTAAGTCCAAAGTTACCCTGGCCAAGTGCTTCATTGGCTGCCTCCGGTGTAGCAGAAAGTGCACAGATTGCAGGAATTACTACAAGTGCGGAAAGGATTGCACCGAGGTTGTCACCAAGTCCCATGATAAGACAGCTTGTCGGAACGTCCTCGTCTTTTCCTACATAGTTTGCATATGTGATAATGAATCCCCATCCGGCTCCGGTGCTCCATGCAGCCTGAATAAATGCCTGGATCCATGTATTCGGACTTAATAAATATTCTTTTTTGATCGTAAAGAGATACTGAAGACCTGCACTTGCTCCGTTCAATGTAACTGCATAAATTGCAAGTCCTACAAGAATAATAAACAATGCCGGGATTGCTACTTTACAGAATTTCTCAATTCCACCGGCAATTCCCTGATAAACGATAAAGCATGCAATCGCAAATCCAATCGCGTGGAATAGAATAACCTGCCATGTTGAATCTGTAAATGCTGTCCACATCGCAGATGTCGTCTCTGTTGTCAGATTGGACTTAAACGCTGTCACTGAGTTCACTGCATACTTCATACAATATCCCTGAAGAACACAATAATAACTCATCAGGAAAAAGCATACTGCTGCCACAAAAAATCCCATCCATGTATATTTCTTACCGCCAAATTCGCGGAAGGATCCGATACATCCAAGTCTTGTCTTCTTGCCGATCGCCATCTCTGTTGAAAGAAGCGGTACTGCAAAAATCAGCATCGCGATCGTCCATGCCAAAATAAAAGCGCCTCCACCGTTCGCGGCACATACGCGTGGGAAACGCCAAACGTTACCTGTACCGATACACATCCCCAGTGCAGCTGCAATATAACCTATGGTGCTAAATTTCTCTTGTTTCTGTTCCATGTCAAACCTCCGTCTGTTTTCTGTTTTTTGTTTGTAATTATCATTTTTTCAGATATCTAATTACCACATCTTCATTTTTCAAATTACGGATTGACAATAGTTTAACGCACAGACTAAAGAATGTCAACAAAAATATTATTAATTTTAATGCAAGCATTACATTTTCTTATTGCCATTTTAAAAATTTTATTGCTTTTTTATTTATGAAATTTTTTTGTTTCTACATTTTGACTGGATTGACGTGGATCAGTATATGTTTTACTTTCGGCCATCCTTTTTCAATGGAATCATGCACTTTTTGTGCAATTGCATGGCTCTCTTTTAAAGACAGATTCTCATCCGCACCGATCTCCATCTCCACATATACTTTATTTCCGAAAATACGCGTTTTCAAAAGATCTACCCGTTCAACACCATCTATGCCCAACGCACATTTTTTAATTGCTTTCTGTGTCTGTTCATCGCACGCCCGATCTACCATCTTATTAATGGCGTCCACAAAAATGTCAAAGGCTGCCTTTTCGATGAATACGCATATGACGACGCTGGCAACCGGCTCCATGATCGGGAATCCAAGTCTTGCCCCACCGATACCGATCAATGCACCCACAGATGACAATGCGTCGGAACGGTGGTGCCATGCATCTGCCATAACGGCACTAGAATCGATCTGCTTCGCATAATGTCTCGTGTACCAGAACATTGCTTCCTTCACAAGAATCGACACAACTGCTGCTACAAGTGCGAGTATTCCCGGCATTTTTGCAGCATAATCTCCACGGTTCAGACTTGCGATCGCTGAACAACCGATTCCAAGACCTGTCACTGCGAGGACAGTAGCAAGCACAATGGCTGCTACGCACTCCATACGCTCATGTCCATAGGGATGATTTTTGTCTGATTCTTTTCCCGAAATTCTCACTCCGACCATTACAACAATGCTGCTGAATACATCCGACGCCGAATGAACCGCATCACTGATCATTGCTCCGGAATGAGCGACCAATCCTGCGATCAACTTAAAAACAGATAAAATTATATTCCATATTACGCTCACCATAGAAACTCGGATCGCTGTTTTTTCAAATTCATTTTCCATGTCCATGCCTTCTTTTTGTTACCTATTATTACTGTCTTTTCTTTCTATTTTTATCTGTATGTTACTAATTCTTCCATATCAATTCGCTCTGTTCCATGGCGGTCTGCACTCTTTTCATCCGCATCGGAATATCCAAGTGCAAGTAAATTGATCGGCTCCAAATTGTCCGGAAGATCAAATTCTTCTTTCACGATCTTCGGGTCAAACCAGCATACCCACAAGCTTCCAAGTCCCTGCTCCGTCGCCTCTAACATCATGTGATCTGTAAGGATTGATGCATCAATATCCGTAGACTGCTTGTTGTCATACTTGCGTACCCATGCTCTGTCGTGATCTGCACATACGATCACAACAGTAGGCGCACCGTAAAGACGTGCCGCTTTGTCAAGCTTTGCGCGCCCTTCCTCGCTCTGCACTACAATGAGCCGTACCGGCTGTGCATTCGTCGCTGTCGGTGCAACGTGTGCTGCCTCCAACACTTTTTTCAATTTTTCCGGTTCTATCTGCTGCTCTTTGTACTTGCGTACCGAAAATCTCTTCTTCATTACCTCCAATAATTCCATACTGTTCTCCTCCTAACCTAACAATTCATTTATCATTTCTCGTGTGTAAGTTACTGCAACTTTATGACACGCCTCAATCTGATAAAGCGCATTCGCTGCAATGTGTTCTGCTGCCTGCTCAAGATCGCGGATACCTGTCGTTCCTTTATATTTTTCTATTATAGCATCCAGTGCATCTTCTGTCACAATACATTCTTCAGACTTAAGACTCATTCGCTTGAGCACTTTCGGAAGTGAAAATTTTGTAAAAATCACTTTCTTCTCATCAAAAGAGTAATCCGGAATATCGATCACTGCAAATCGCGACATAAGTGGTGCGCTGATTTTTTCCTTGTCATTCGCCGTAGCAATTGGATAAACACCAACCGTCGGCACCATACATTCCATATAGTTATCTGTAAATCCAAGATTATCAAGCAATGTTAGCAATACATCTGCCGGGTTTCCGTTGCCCTTTCCGGATGCTGCCTTGTCAAGCTCGTTGATAATAAATACAAGGTTCGATTCCCCAGCCATGGAAAATGCATCCATAATGATTCCAGGCTTTGCATTGGAATAAACACGGGAGCTTCCGGTAAGCTGTTCCGGATCATTAATGGAACTCATATCCAGTGTTGTCCACGGCAGTTTTAAAATTCTCGCCACTGCGTAGGCAATCTGAGACTTTCCAGTTCCTGCCGGTCCTACAAGAAGCAATCCATATGCCGGAAGTGTGTGAGTACGGTTGATCTGAATGATCGTCTCGATAATACGCTGCTTTACTTTCTCCATTCCATACAGTTCTTCATCTAAGATCCGCCTTGCTTCCTCCGGGTCGATGGCTTCAAAATAATTGCTCTTCCACTGCACATTCATCATAATAGAAAGCGCACGCTGTGCATGTCTTCGCTCTTCCGGTGACACTTCATGAGATTTGGCAACTGCCAAGTTTCTTCTTGCCCACAGTCTGATATTATCCGGCAATGTATTTCCTGCACATTCCATAAAATCTGTAATACTCTGTAAACTTGTAAGTTTCATACTGTCGCCCATGGCCTCAAGTTCTTCATCCGTCTTATCGGACGTCGGTGCATCACTTGCAAGGAGACGGTCGATCATAAACTGTAAAAATCCATCTTCTGCTGAAAGCTTTGTTCCGACTCCAAATGCCATCTCTCGAATCTTATAAACGGCATAACCTTCCTCTGTGTTCTCGCCGGACAGTCTTACATTAATGTGGTTTTCGCCAAGCCACTTTAGAAGACTTACAAATCTCGCATCAATTTTTAAAATATCGGCGCTTACCGTTCCTTCTTCCTGCTGAAATTCAAACGCAGTGCGTTTGATCGGGTTCGTAAACATTCCAATGGAATGGTGTCCCCATTTATTCATCTGGTTGTCTAAGATCATCATCGGTTTTTCCGGTGTGGCTTCTCCCGCGCCGGAATAAAAAACAGTATACGTACACTCCGCAGCAATTCCCTCATCCGGAGTATTATTAAAGTCAAATACTGGCATACGTTCGCTCCTTTCATCTGCTTTTTCATCTGGAAATGTGATTAATTTCCTCGTATTATAATTATACATTACTTTGCATAATTATACACCTTTTTTTCAGATTCGTCCACAAGGTATAAGAAAAAAGCTTCAGGAAGTTATCCTAAAGCTTCGATAAATAAAGAGGCGCCAACCAGATTTGAACTGGTGATAGAGGTGTTGCAGACCTTTGCCTTACCACTTGGCTATGGCGCCATTTTCTATATGAAAGAACGCATTCGTTCTTAAGTGACTCCAACGGGAATCGAACCCGTGTTACCGCCGTGAAAGGGCGATGTCTTAACCGCTTGACCATGGAGCCTTATGTGAATCAATCTCAAACGTGACCGAAGATTAATATAACATATTTAATTAACTATTGCAAGCATTTTTTCAATTTTTTTATTTTATTGACATAAAACAAGAAATCAGCTATGTTGAGTAACAGAGACTTTACTATATACAAGGAGAATTTTTATGAAATCATTAATCTTGGCAGAAAAACCTTCTGTTGCCCGAGACATTGCACGGGTACTAAACTGCCGCAAAACACTACCAGGTGCAATAGAAGGCAATGCTTATGTTGTCACCTGGGCGCTGGGACATTTAGTCACGCTTTCCGACCCGGAAAATTACGATAAAAAATTCAAAGAATGGGATATGTCTGTACTGCCTATGATTCCTGCAAAATGGGATCTCATCGTTATCAAACAGACAGCAAAACAATACAGTCATGTGAAATCTCTGCTGTTTCGAAATGACATCAACGAGATTATCATCGCCACTGATGCCGGTCGCGAGGGAGAGCTTGTTGCACGCTGGATTTTGGAAAAAGCAGGATGCCGCAAAGCGATCAAACGACTGTGGATTTCTTCCGTTACAGACAAAGCGATCAAAGAAGGCTTTCAGAATCTTAAGGACGGAAGAAAATATAACGCTCTCTACCACGCTGCACGAAGCCGTGCAGAGGCAGACTGGCTCGTTGGTATTAACGCGACCCGCGCGCTGACTTGCAAATACAATGCACAGCTTTCCTGTGGACGTGTACAGACTCCGACACTTGCTATGATCTCAGCCCGCGAAGAAGAGATCCGTTCTTTCAAACCAAAAGAATATTACGGGCTAAACATACAGGCAAGCCAAGTCACATGGACATGGCAGGACAAAAAGTCAGGCAGCACACGCTCATTTTCAAAAGACAAACTTGCGGACATTCAAAAGACACTGCTTGCCTCTTCCAATGAAAATGCTTTTCAAATCACAGACGTCCAAAAGGCAATGAAAAAAACAGTTTCACCGGGACTTTACGACCTAACAGAATTGCAAAGAGACGCTAACCGCCGATTTGGATTCTCTGCAAAAGAGACATTAAATATTATGCAACGCTTATATGAGACGCACAAAGTCTTAACCTACCCAAGAACAGACAGCCGTTATATCGGCTCAGACGTAGTTCCAACGCTCAAAGAGCGCTTAAAGGCGATCAACTTTGGTCCTTACAAAGCATTTGTTCCGACTCTTCTGAAAATGCCATTGCACACAAACAAGTCTTTTGTGGATGACCGTAAAGTAAGTGATCACCACGCCATCATCCCGACAGAAGAATTTGTTCAGCCAGAACATATGACAAACGAAGAACGAAAAATTTACGACCTTGTCGTGCGTCGCTTTATAAGTGTCCTCTACCCGGCATATGAATATGAGCAGACAACACTTCAGGGCACATCTTCCGGTCAAGTTTTTAAAGCAAAAGGGAATAAAATTCTTTCTCTCGGATGGAAGGCTTTATATGAAAACGACAATATTTCTCCGGACACTATATCTGATGCGAATGCCGCTGATTGCTTCGGCTTTTCACAAAAACTGCCAGAATTCAAGAAAGGCCAGAACCTTCGTATCGACCGCGTCACAATGACTTCCGGAAAGACTGCTCCTCCGGCAAGATTCACAGAAGCAACTTTACTCAGTGCAATGGAAAATCCAATCCGATTCATGGAGTCTAAAGACTCTTTAGCACGTAAGACATTAGGTGAGACCGGCGGACTCGGAACCGTTGCCACAAGAGCAGACATTATTGAGAAACTGTTCCATACATTTTTAATAGAAAAGAAAGGACAGGAGATTCATATTACTTCGAAAGGAAAACAGCTTCTTACACTTGTCCCTGCGGATTTGAAAAAACCGGAGCTTACCGCTTCCTGGGAAATGCAGTTATCAGAAATTGCAAAAGGGAAAACAAAAGAGCAAACCTTTCTGCATGAGATCGAAGATTATACAAAAACTCTGATCCAGGAAATCAAAACCGCCGATGGTACATTTAAGCATGACAACCTTACAAACCACAAATGCCCAAATTGTGGCAAACGTCTTCTCGCCGTCAACGGCAAAAATGCACGTCTCCTCGTTTGCCAGGACCGCGCATGTGGCTATAAAGAAACGATTGCCCGCACAAGCAATGCCCGCTGCCCGGAGTGCCACAAGAGAATGGAGCTCATCAAAAAGGGAGATACGCAAATATTCGTGTGCTCCTGTGGGCACAAAGAAAAGCTGGATGCATTCAAAGAACGACGCAAAAAAGAAGGTGCCGGAGTATCGAAAAAAGATGTCCAACGCTATTTAAACAAGCAAAAAGAAGAGCCTGTAAACAATGCTTTTGCTCAGGCTCTGTCCGGTCTTAAACTGGATGAATAAATTCAAGTCGAGCATCTGCGAGACTTGGCGCGTGATTCTGGTCAGCGTAAGCTGACACACTCTTTACAGAATCACTGCGCATCCTCGCAGAGCGTTTATCTCACAGCGATTTTTGCTTCTTCCCCCTGCACTGCTTTCATCTGCACTTTTGCGTGCAATGGCAAAGTCAGGGAATCACCAATATGTCCGGCACGGACGCCGTAGATGACCGGGCATTTCACATCCTTCAACACATCCGCTACCGCTTCCATTGCGGTTCCCGGTCGATCTTTTATATCACAGTCTGTCAGATCTCCGACGATGATACCTACTGCCTCGTCCGTGTAAGCATTCGCAGGATCGACGAGACAGATCTGATCTTGTTTCTTTAACGGTACAGAGTAAATAATTTCATTCGTGATACTTCCCATAATTTCCCCTTTCTGTTATGCTAGTTTTACATAAATAAAAAGATATAATCATATATTATAGTATATCAGCATATTATAGAAAATTCTTATTTTTTTCAGAAATCATTGACAAATAAAAACGACCGCGTTAATATATGTTCAATTTCACACTTTAAACAGTTAAAGTTTTACAGTGCGAATATAAAGGAGGACTTTCATGATAATCGTATTAAAACAACATTCCGGCCAGAACGAGATCGACCATGTAGCGGATCTGGTCAAAGCAAAAGGTCTGGAACCTCACATCGTTAAAGGAGCAAAGCAGACCATCATCGGCTGTATCGGTGATACAAGCCACGTAGATTCCAAACTATTCGAAGTAAACGCATTAGTTGACAGAGTCATTCATGTACAAGAGCCATATAAGTTAGTAAACCGTGCTTTTCATCCAGATGATACAATCGTAGATGTATCCGGTGTAAAAGTGGGTGGCGGCAATATGGCATATATCGCAGGACCTTGCTCCGTTGAAAGCTTCGAGCAGGTGCTCTCCATCGCAAAAGATATCAAAGCAGCTGGCGCCAACATGCTTCGCGGCGGTGCTTTCAAACCAAGAACAAGTCCATATTCGTTCCAGGGATTAGGCGTTGACGGTCTTGAGATCTTATGTGCAGTCAAAGAAGAGGTCGGTCTTCCGATCGTCTCTGAGCTGATGTCCCCGGATCACTTAGACATTTTCAATGAGAAAGTAGATCTCATCCAGATCGGTGCAAGAAATATGCAGAACTTCGACCTTTTAAAACAGCTCGGACAGGTTAATCGCCCGATTCTGTTAAAGAGAGGTTTAAATGCTACATACGAAGAGTGGATGATGTCTGCCGAGTATATTATGGCATCTGGCAATGAGAACGTCATTCTCTGCGAACGCGGTATCCGTACTTTTGAAACTTATACAAGAAATACACTGGATCTTCAGAGCATTCCTGTTTTACATAAGCTATCCCACCTTCCGGTTGTCATCGATCCAAGTCATGCAGGTGGAAAATGGTGGCTTGTTGACTCTATGGCAAAAGCATCCATAGCAGCCGGTGCAGATGGATTGATGGTGGAGGTCCATAATGATCCGGAAAATGCACTCTGCGACGGCGCACAGTCACTGAAACCAGACAAATACATTCATCTTTTAAAAGATGTACAGGAGATTGCAAAAATCGTCCACAGACAATAGATAGGAGCCATATAACAATGAAACTGACCGTCAACCTTGGAAAATCAAGTTGTCCAATTTATATTGAAAATCAGATCCTTTCAAATGCCAGTACTTATATTAAGGAAGTATTTCACGGACGCAAGATTATGATCGTCTCTGATGACAATGTCTATCCGTTATACGGCGATCTGTTAGTAAATGCTCTTGGAAATGACTTTGAAATTTTTCACCTTGTACTCCCTCATGGGGAGGCTACGAAAAATTTCAACTCTCTTCCATTGATCTACGACGCACTGCTTGAAGCTCAATTTTCCCGTAGCGATTGTGTGATCGCCCTGGGTGGTGGTGTCATCGGTGATCTTGCTGGATTTGCCGCAGCCAGCTTCTTGCGTGGTATTAAGCTGATCCAGATCCCGACTTCCTTACTTGCACAGGTAGATTCCTCTGTAGGCGGAAAAGTTGCAGTAGATCTCCCACAAGGAAAAAATTTAGTTGGTGCCTTCTACCAACCATCCCTTGTTCTCATCGACCCAGAAGTATTAAAGACACTTCCGGAACACTTTGTGCACGACGGAATGGGCGAAGTGATCAAATATGGCTGCATTATGGATCCGAAATTGTTTTCTCTCCTTCGTTCACATACTTCTTTTGAAGATCTGGGCGAGGACCTTAATACGATTATCTACCGCTGCATCGATTGCAAACGAACAGTTGTCGAAGAAGACCAGTTCGACACCGGCAATCGTATGCTTTTGAATTTCGGACATACACTGGCACACGCCATTGAACAACATTATCATTACGAAAAAATAAGCCACGGCGAGGCAGTCGCCATCGGCATGTATCAGCTTACAAAGCTGGCAGAAGAAAAGGGACTTACAAAAGAAGGATGTGCCAATGACATTCTTAAGCTTCTCCATATTTACGCTCTCCCTTCTTCTAGCAACGTTCCACTTGGCACATTATTAAAAGCCATCAAGCTGGATAAAAAAAATCTGAATGCACATCTCAATCTCATTCTTCTACATGAGATTGGAGACAGTTACATTTATAAGACAGACATACATTTCTTCAATGAAGAAAGCAGAACTATTTAGAAAATAAGGAGGATGAACGATATGAAATTAGAAAGAAAAATTGCTATTGTAACCGGAGCTGGCAAAGGCATCGGAAGAGAAGCTGCCCTCGCCATCGCCGCTGAGGGTGCAACCGTCGTATGTGTTGCAAGAACCCAGGCAGACTTGGACGAGACAGTAACTATGATTGAAAATAACGGAGGAAGTGCCACATCTCTTTCCAGAGACCTTACAGATGCAGCCCAGGTAGATTCCATGGTAGCCTCCATTTTAGATCAATTCGGACGTATCGATATATTAGTGAACAACGCAGGTGGATACCCATCAGAAATTTATGATAAAGTAGGCAAACAGGCGATCAAGCTCTGGGATTGGAGCGAGGAGCAATGGGATCAGATCATTAAGACAAATTTAAAGATTCCTTTCCTTTGCTTCAACAAAATTCTTCCTGTTATGATCAGACAAAAAAGCGGAGATATCGTAAGTGTATCCTCACGTATGGGCCGCATCGCTTCCCAGATGGGCGGTTACGCAGTAGCCAAGAGTGGAGTCATTACGCTGACTAAAACTGCTGCTATTCAGGCAAAAGAATACGGCATCAAAGTAAATGCCGTAGCACCTGGCATGGTAGACACACCGGGACAGCGCGTATATAACCATTATGTCGGACAGGACGATGCCATTATGGACAGCGCCACAGATGTTGCAAAAGGTATTATTTACCTCTTATGCGACTCTCCAAAAGTTATGACAGGTCAGGTCATTGATATGTTTACAACACTGTAATATCAAAATAGGAACGGTCGAAATTACTTCGCCGTTCCTATTTTTTCACCCATCTTTACAATGGTTTCATATTCTTCTTCTGTATTGCGGATAAGATCTTTGTCTATGATCGCCGCATCTTTTTGTAATAATAAAATGATCGTCGATCCTCCAAATTCAAATCTTCCCTTTTCCTGTCCTCTCTTAACAGTTGCCTCTTCATCATAATTGGTAATACGCCCAACCATCAAAGCTCCGACTTCCATCATAAGGATCGTTTTAAATTGCTTCGTCTTAAGAAGACTGTATTCCCTCGTATTCTCCTTGTAAATCGGATACATATCATTTGCCACCGGATTCACTGTATGAAAAACACCCTGAATATGATAATTTTTAGATTTTTCTCCGTCTGCCACATAGCAGTAACGATGATAATCATCCACTGTCAGGCGGAAAACTAATGCATAACCACCTTCATACTGCTTCGCAAGCTTACTTGAGCGAAGAAGAGATGAAGTTGTATAGAGTGTATCTTTGATTCGGAATACATTCTCACGCCCTGCCTCATCACTGATCGGATAGACGCTCACTTTTCCATCGCAAGGGCTGACAAGCGTATGTTCATCTCCTTCAAATACTCTGGCGCCTTCTACTAATTTTCTTGTAAAAAAATCATTGTACGAGCGAAACTTTTTCTTTTCACACATCGAAAGATCGATATGATTTTTCTCCACAAATGGACGAATTCCTATCTTCGATATCGGGCTGTCCATCAAAAGTCCGCCAAGTTTGCTTACCCACGGGCGAATCAATATGCGAAGCAACGCTCTCCCTGCTTCATTACCATATAAATGTTTTAAAAACTGATCTTGTCCTGTGTCACCACCGACCTTACGACCGTCCCGGTCTCTATAGTTCATCTATGTTCTCCTTTATCATCTATCGCCATCACTTAACGTCTGCCAAGCCACGGCCATCCCATATGCATGTTGATCTTGTATCTTGTGAAGAAAAGCATGATCACAACAGCTGTTCCAACTACAACTACAAGAAGTGCCAATGTCTTATTTCCCGGTTTTTTCAATTTGAAATCTACTACAAACAACAATCCTACGATGAGCAATGCCAAATGTAGGCAGATTCGAAAAGCAAAATCTGTAATAAAAAACTGTAGCATGAACACTAATGGTAATACGATCGCCATTGATGTGATCGGCAGTCCTTTGTAAAATTTCTCTCCATCTTCTGTCACAAGTGCCTGCTTTGCTTCCATAACATTAAAATATGCAAGACGGATTACAGAATTCACACAGTAAAATGCGATCAAAAGCAGCCCAATCGGTCCACGCACGCCCAAAAGATAACAGATCAATGCCGGAAAAACACCGAAACAGACAACATCGCAAAGCGAATCAATCTGGATACCAAAAGCCTTCTCATCATCTGTACGGTCTTTCTTTGAACGGGCAACCTTACCATCAAACATATCGCATAATCCAGACAACGCCAGACATAAGATCGCAATCTTAAAATGTCCGTGAATGGCCTGTGTCATTCCAAATACCGAAGAACAAAGGCTCATATAAGTCAGTATTACCGTATAATTATAAATTCCTATCATTACTTTTCCCCTTTTCTACTACATAAAATATTAACTGCCTGCTTCTTCCTCATCACTTCCCCGACCGATCCGCACATGTGCGTACAACGTCATCGCAGCGCTGAAGAGTAATTGTACATAATACGCGATTCCTCTGCTTAATACCATTCCCGGTAGCAAAAGTCCCGCTGTAAATACCGTTTTAAATATAATGAGGAACAGATTCTCACTGATTCCCATTCCGCCAGGAAGTGGAAGCATATCTACAGATACAGAAACAACTGCCTGTAGCATCACTACATCGTATATGCTCGTTCCTTTCAAGCCAAATGCCCTATATACAAACCACGTTACGAAAAACAGGGCAAATCTCTGGAAAAATGTAATCAGTATAATATTAAAGATCACTTTTCCATGTGTTTTAAAATAGGCTGCTGCTGCCTTATACTGCTCCATAGAAGCGGCAAGCTTCTCGGTCCGTTCTTTCTTATGACGCAGGAACCTGCATTTTTCCAAAAGACGCAATCCCTTCATCATAATCCATTTTGCCAGCATCGGGTGAAATACAAGTACCGACATCATAAGACAGCATCCGACATTCAACAAAACTCCCAGATAGAAAATAGGCAGGATGCCTTCCAGATATCTATGCACAAATCCCCTTTGGAAAAATGCAATGAACAGTCCGATAAATACAAGAACTGATTTATATGTAATTGTAACAATCATAAGGACCAGCGTTGCCACCGGGATCGGTACTTTATTCTTTCTCATATAATAAATCTGCATTGGCTGTCCGCCACTTGCAGAAGGTGTTACAGCACTGAAAAA
>JAUNTC010000032.1 GCA_030538915.1 Lachnospiraceae bacterium
AGGTAACAAAAAATGCCGTATTTATGCGGTGTTGTGGCGTTTCGCAAACGCCTATATATTATAATTCAGAGAGGTAAAAGAAATGGAAAAGAAACTCATCACAGAACTTACCGATTTTATCGGACAGTCACCAACTGCTTTCCATGCGATCGACAGCTTGAAAAAGATGATGGCTTTGGAAGGATTTTCGGAATTAAAAGAAGCCGAAAAATGGGACTTATGTCCAAATGGAAAGTATTTCGTTACGAGAAATAATTCCAGTATCATTGCATTTAACATTGGAAACGACCTTGGGGAATATAGTTTTCATGTAACTGCATCACACAGCGATTCACCGACATTTAAGCTGAAAGAAAATACAGAGATGGATGTAGCAGGCAAATATACAGTGCTCAACACAGAAGGCTACGGCGGAATGATCTGCTCTACTTGGTTTGACCGCCCGTTATCTTTAGCCGGACGTGTCATGATCAAAAAGGACAATGGAATTGAAACAAAGCTTGTGAAGATTGACAAAGACCTTCTTATGATCCCAAGCATTGCCATCCATATGGACCGCAAAGTAAATGACGGAAAAGCCTTTAATAAACAGGTAGACATGCTTCCGGTCTTATCAGGAAGTGCTAAGAAATCTGGTGAAGTAAAAACAATCATCGCAAATGAACTTGGAGTGCAAACAGACGACATTTATGGAATGGATCTGTTCTTATACAACCGTATGGAAGCGGTTCGCTGGGGAAGCGAAGAAGAGTTTATCGGTTGTCCGAGACTGGATGATCTAGAATGTGCATTTACAAGTGCGAAAGCATTTTTGGCATCTGAAAATAAAAAGAATATCAATGTATTTGCATGCTTTGATAACGAAGAAGTCGGTTCACTGACAAAACAGGGAGCAGAGTCAACCTTTCTTTTCGATGTGTTGTGGCGTGTCAACCAGGCACTTGGATTTGGACAGGAAGATTATTATCGTGCACTTGCCGGAAGCTTTATGTTAAGCTGCGACAATGCTCATGCGGTACATCCAAATAACAAGCAGAAGACAGACGCAACAAACTGTGTTTATATGAACGAAGGTGTTGTTATCAAATCACATGCCGGTCAGAAATATACAAGTGATGCGTTAAGTATTGCTGTATTTAAGATGATCTGTGAGAAAGCTAATGTTCCGGTGCAGTTTTTTGCAAATCGTTCCGATGAAATAGGCGGAAGTACACTCGGAAACCTTGCAATGTCACAAGTATCTATGAATACGATCGATATCGGACTTCCACAGCTTGGTATGCACTCCGCTTATGAGACAGCCGGAACCAAAGACGCCACCTACATGGTTGATGCGATTAAAACATTTTACAATCTGCATATAAAAGCAAATGCAGACGGAAATTACATATTGGAAGATTAAAAAAGACCTCTGGAATGTGCACGGATTTGGTGCATGTCCCAGAGGTTTTCTCATTCTTATTCGTCCCAGCCTTCGTAAAAGCGGATATTCATGGAAATGTTTCTTACAATGTCGCCTTCTTCCAAAGCAAGGTCTTCTATGTCGCTTACATAAGGAATAAGTGGCTCGTCTTCCGAAAGTTCCAGTGTAAGCCAGTCCTTGCCGGCATCGTTGATGGAATCAATCGCATCATCGAGTGTCTCACCTTCTCCGTAGCAGCATTCGAGATCCGGAAAATGACCTTTGTAGCCGCCTTTTTCTGTCTGGCGGAAGATCGCAGGATATATAAATTTCATAAAATAGTTCCTCCTTCATTTCATCATGCATAGTTCACCTAGCACATCTCGTATTATTATAACATCCGTAAGACAGAATGCAAGGCTGACAATCAGATTGTATACAAAAATGACCATACGCAAGACAAAAAAGGCAAGGAACGCTGTACAGCACTGAAAAAGTACGTTATAATGGGAATATTGAAAAATCATATTTCGGGAGGATATTATGTTTACAATCAGAGATGTAAAAGAATCAGATCGAGAAGTATTATTTGCAATGGAGGAAGAGTTTTATAGTGGACCGGCCTGTGATCACACTGTACCGATAGAGAATTTTGAAGCAACGTTAGAAGAATGTCTTCGCAGCCAGCAGTATACAAGAATGCTTATGTTAGAAGATGAAACCGGTGTAGTCGGCTATTTTAATATGTCACTTACATGGAGCAATGAGGCAGGCGGACAGACTGTTTTATTAGAAGAGCTGTTCTTCAAACCGGAAGCAAGAGGAAAAGGATATGGTACGAAAGTATTTGCATGGGTAGAAGAAACGTACCCGGACGCAAAAAGATACCGCCTGGAAGCAACGGAATGTAATGAGAAAGCAATCGCGCTTTATCGCAGACTTGGATATGAAGGACTTGACTATTATCAGATGATCAAAGAAAATTAGAAATGGAGACATTTATGAAAAAAGACAAACGTTTATTTGCAAGAATTTTTCGCGATCTTGTATGTGTAGTACTGTTTGTAATCTTAGTTTCCCTTTTAGGAAACGTAGTAGTGATCGGTACTACAAGAAATTTGATTAAAAAAGAAACTGCTGTAAAGAACCAGAATGCAGATTGTATTCTTGTCCTTGGAGCCGGTGTCAAAAAAGATAATTCCCCTTCTCTTATGTTGAGAGATCGTCTTGACAGAGCAATCAAGCTTTATAAAGACGGGGCGGCACCGAAGCTTCTTATGAGTGGCGATCACGGAAGAAAGAATTATGACGAAGTGCAGGTGATGAAAGACTATGCTATCGAGCAGGGTGTTCCGTCTTCTGACATTTTCATGGATCATGCCGGATTTTCTACTTATGACAGTATGTACCGTGCAAAAAGTGTATTCCAAGTAAAGAACATGATTGTTGTCTCACAGAAATATCATCTGTACCGCGCATTATACAGCGCAAAGGGACTCGGAGTGAAAGCAACCGGCATTCCGGCGAAGGAGGTTCGCTATAATGGACAGTTATATCGCGATCTCAGAGAAGTTCTTGCAAGAGATAAAGATATCGTTACCGTTCTTTCAAAAAAGAAACCAAAGTATCTTGGTGATATAGTTCCGATAACCGGTGACGGTGATGTTACAAACGATCAATAATGGATGCAGCAAGGAGAGACGATAAATGGGAATGATGGAAGCAGTCATTGAAATTCCGACCGAACATGAACAGAATGTGTTCGGTCAGTTCGATGTTTATGCAAAAAAGATAGAAAGAGCTTTACATGTGACTTTGATTGCAAGAAATGAGCATGTAAAGATCATGGGAGATGCCACCCATGTAGAAAAGGCAAAGAGTGTCCTTTTTAATCTTGTAAAGTTATCTGAACGAGGGGAAGGCATTACAGAACAGCAGGTAGATTACACGTTATCTTTGGCTATGGATGATATTGAAGACCGTGTGCTTGAGATCGACAAAGACATTATCTGTCACACGATCCAGGGAAAACCGATCAAACCAAAGACGTTAGGACAGAAAAAATATGTAGATGCGATCCGCAAACAGATGATCACTTTCGGTCTGGGACCTGCCGGAACCGGAAAGACGTATCTTGCTATGGCGATGGCTATTACCGCATTTAAAAATAATGAGGTAGGAAGAATCATTTTGACAAGACCTGCTATAGAAGCCGGTGAAAAGCTTGGATTTCTTCCGGGGGACTTACAGAGCAAGATCGATCCTTATTTAAGACCGTTATACGATGCGCTGTATCAGATCATGGGAGCAGAAAGCTTTCTTAAAAATTCAGAAAAAGGTCTGATCGAGGTGGCGCCATTAGCTTACATGCGTGGACGTACACTTGACAATGCGTTTATCATTTTGGATGAGGCACAGAATACGACACCGGCGCAGATGAAGATGTTCCTTACACGAATCGGATTTGGTTCGAAAGTCATCATTACCGGTGATGAGACGCAGAAAGACTTGCCATCCGGGCAAATCTCCGGTCTCGACACAGCAGTGAAGGTTGTAAAAAATATCGACGACATAAGTATTTGCAGACTTTCAAGTAAGGACGTTGTACGTCATCCGCTTGTTCAAAAGATTGTAAAGGCTTATGAGGAATATGAAAGCAAAGCAAGTGCGGCAAAAACAAGAGGCCGCGAAAAGAGGAGAAAATAATGACGATCTACTTTGAAGAAGAAGGAGAACTTCAGTTGCCGGTAGAAGCGAAAGAACTTGCAGAAGAAGTTGTTCTTGGTGCATTAGATTATGTAGGATGTCCGTATGAGGCAGAAGTTAATCTGCTTCTTACAATGAATCCACAGATTCACGAGATGAATATGAATTTTCGAGGAATCGATCGGGCTACCGATGTGTTGTCCTTTCCGATGATCGACTATGAGGAAGCCGGAAATTTTGATTTTCTGGAAGATAGCGTAGAAGCCTTTGACCCGGAAAGCGGTGAGCTAGTGCTTGGAGATATCGTGATCTCAAAAGAAAAAGTTTTATCCCAGGCAGAGGAATATGGACATTCTCCACGCCGAGAATATGCTTTTTTAATTGCGCATTCTGTGTTACACTTATGTGGTTATGACCATATCGAAGAGGAAGACCGTATCGTTATGGAACAGAAGCAAAGAGAGATTTTAGAAGAATTAAAAATATTACGTTAAGATGGAGTGAATCATGTCGGGTAAACAACAAAGTGAAAAAAGTCTGTTAGTGCAGGGGACGATACTGGCAGCAGCAGGAGTGATCACAAAGATCATCGGTGCAGTTTATCGTGTTCCCCTCGTTGGAATTCTTGGTGACAAAGGTGTTGGATATTATGGCGTCGCATTTCAGATCTATGCGATCGCATTGACACTGACGTCTTACAGTCTGCCGGTTGCTGTTTCAAAGCTTGTCTCAGCAAGGGTTGCTGTCGGAGAATATAAAAATGCATATAAAGTATTTCGCGGAGCATTGGCGTTTGCAATTACCGTTGGTGGTACAGCGGCACTTATTATTTTCTTTGGAGCCGGATTTATATCAAAACATATTATGGCGATGAGCATGAGTGTCTACGCACTTCGTGTGCTGGCACCTTGTATTCTGATTGTTGCCATTCTTGGAGTTTTCCGTGGATTCTTCCAGGGAAATGGTTCTATGATGCCGACAGCGATTTCACAGATCATTGAACAGATCATCAATGCAATCGTAAGTATTGGTGGTGCTTATGTGCTTTTAAAAGCAGGACGCGCAGTTGGAAAAACACGCGGAGATTCTTCTTACGGTGAGGCTTACGGTGCAGCAGGTGGTACACTTGGTACAGTAGTGGGTGCACTTGCGGCGCTGTTGTTTGTCATCTTTATTTATTTTGCTTATCATAAAATTGTAAAACGCAGAATGAAGCGAGACCGCAGCAAACACAAAGAAACTTATCAGCAGATTTTCAAAGTACTGCTTCTTACAACCGCACCGGTCATTTTAAGTGCGACAGTATACAATATTTGTGGTGTTATCGACAATGCGATGTTTGGAAAGATTATGGCAGCACAGGGACATAAGGAAAGCGAATATGCAGCGCTTTTAGGAATCATCAGCGGTAAATATGATACGCTGATCAACGTGCCGCTTGCATTCTCAAGTGCTATTGCATCCGCAATGATGCCAAGTATCGTTGTGGCAGTACAGAGCAGAAGCCGCAAACAGTTACATAACAAAATCGAATTGTTTAGCCGTTTTACAATGGTTGTTGCGATCCCAAGTGCAGTTGGATTCATGGTGCTTGCAAAACCGCTTCTAGATCTTGTATTTTTTACAGAAGATAATAAGTTGGCAGCAGTAACATTACAGCTTGGCGCGTTATCTGTCATCTTTTACTGTCTGTCAACAATTACAAATGCAGCATTGCAGGGCATGGACCGTATGATGACGCCGGTTTACAGCGCAGCTATTGCATTGGTTGTACATGTGGTTGCTTTGTTTATTATGATGGTTGTATTTAAGTGGGGCATCTATGCGGTTGTACTTAGTAAAATCGTATTTTCCGTTACCGCCTGTATTTTAAATGCCTATGCATTGCGCAAATATGCCGGTTTTGTGCAGGAGAAAAAGAAGAGCTTTATTATACCGACGATCGCAGCAGTTATTATGGGTATCGTTGCATTGACCGTGCATCTGTTCTTTGAGCTGTTCCTCGGAACACACATTGCAACACTTATCGCACTCCTTGCAGCAGTGGCAGTATATGGTACTGCAATCATCTTACTTGGCGGACTTACAGAATCAGAGATGCGACAGATGCCGATGGGAACAAAGCTTGTTGCTATCTGTAAAAAATGTCATCTATTTCCGTCAGAGTAGTGACAATATAGAATATTAAAATAACGAACAGAAAGGATTATTCATGGACGAGAAAAAAATTGCGAGAATCAATGAATTATATCATAAATTAAAAGAAGGAACGATCACAGAAGAAGAAAGAAAGGAACAACAGATCCTGCGCCGCGAATATATAGAGGCAGTGCGAATGAATCTTCGTGGACAGTTGAATAACATTTCTATTCAGGAAAAGGACGGAAGTGTTACAGATCTTGGGAAAAGACATGCAGAAAAATTTGGAAACAAAAAAGGAAATTAGATCTAGAATCTTGAAATTAAGAAGAGCACAGTCACAGGAAGCAATCCTTGCAGCAAGTACAGCAATCACAGAGAAGCTTTGGGCTCTTCCTGCCTATAAAAGTGCGAAAAACATTTATGCTTACATGGACTTTTCCGGTGAAGTGAAAACCCAGATGATCATTGAAGATGCATTGAAGACCGGAAAAAACGTGTGGCTTCCGAGAGTACACGGCGATACAATGGATTTTTTCCTGGCAGAACAGGAAGAAGATCTGCAGACCGGTGCATTTGGAATTTTAGAACCACAGGGAGCTACGATGGCAGGTGTTGAGGAGATGAAGGATGGATTTATGGTCATGCCGGGAGTGGCATTTGATGCAGACAGAAACCGTGCCGGCTTTGGTGGCGGATATTATGATAAATATCTGGAAGCTTATCCTGAACTTTATACCGCTGCAGTCGCTTTTGAATTTCAGATCGTGGAGTCGGTTCCTTCGGAAGAGACCGATATCCGACCAAATGTCGTAATCACAGAAGAAAGGATATATGAATAATGAATTTACCGAATGATCCAGTGATGCTTTTAAGTGTTGTGAATACAAAACTTCGCGACCAGTATGCTTCGCTCAGTGCATTGTGCGATGATTACAAGGCCGACCGAGCTGTTTTGGAAGCAAAATTACAGTCCATCGATTACATTTATGATAAGAAAACAAATCAGTTCATATAAGAAAGGAACATAAGATTATGTCAGACCACAATAAATATAACATTGATCTTACGATGGATCCTCCGGCGGAGGATACGTTAAGACAATATTATTTCATAGAGAAAGCAAAGCAATATGTAAAAGCAGAGTCAGAAGAGGCTGGAAGACCTTTGACCGCCTGCATTACTACATTTGGCTGCCAGATGAATGCCAGAGACTCTGAAAAACTGCGCGGCATTTTACTGGATATCGGATATGAGGAAGCTCCGGAAGAGGAAGCAGACTTTGTAATTTTCAATACATGTACTGTTCGTGAGAATGCGAATACACGTGTATACGGAAGACTTGGACAGTTAAAACCACGTAAAAAGAAAAATCCTCATATGAAGATCGGGCTTTGCGGCTGTATGATGCAGGAGCCGGAAGTAATCGAGAAATTGAAAAAAAGCTATTCTTTTGTAGATATCGTTTTTGGAACGCATAATATTTACAAATTTGCAGAGCTAATCTGTCAGCGTTATGAAAGCAAAAAGATGGTTGTCGACATCTGGAAAGATACCGACAAGATTGTAGAAGATCTTCCGAATGAGAGAAAATATTCATTTAAATCCGGAATCAACATTATGTTTGGCTGCAATAATTTCTGCAGCTACTGTATCGTTCCATATGTAAGAGGACGAGAAAGAAGTCGTAAACCAGAAGACATTATTCGTGAGATCAAACGTCTCGTTGCAGACGGTGTTACAGAAGTAATGCTTCTTGGACAAAACGTAAACTCTTATGGAAAAACATTAGATGAGCCGATGACATTTGCACAGCTTCTGACAGAGATTGAAAAGATCGAAGGATTAAAACGTATCCGTTTTATGACTTCCCATCCAAAGGATCTCTCCGATGAGCTGATCGATGTAATGGCTTCGTCCAAGAAGATTTGCAAGCATTTACATCTCCCGGTACAGTCCGGAAGCACACAGATTCTTGAAAAGATGAACCGTCGTTATACAAAGGAGTCTTACCTTCACCTGGTAGAAAAGCTTCGTGCAAAGGTGCCGGACATTTCTCTTACGACGGATATTATCGTAGGATTCCCGGGTGAGACAGAAGAGGATTTTGAAGAGACTTTAGACGTTGTACGTAAGGTGCGCTACGACAGTGCATTTACTTTCATTTATTCAAAGAGAACCGGTACGCCTGCTGCCAAAATGGAAAACCAGGTGCCGGCGGATGTTGTAAAGGATCGTTTTGACCGCCTTCTTGCTGAAGTGCAGTCAATCGCAGCAGAAGTGTGTGCCGTACACGAAGGTACAACCCAGGAAGTGTTGATTGAATCCGTCAGCGACCACGACCCTTCTATGGTAACCGGCCGCATGAGCAATAATCTTCTTGTGCATTTGAAAGGTGACGCTTCTATGATTGGAAGTTATGTAAACGCACATCTTACCGAATGCAAAGGATTTTATTATCTTGGCGAATTAGTAGAATAGAGAAAAAAACTCAATCTGTTTTTGAATGACAGGTTGAGTTTTTTTGTCTTTTCTACCTGTCGAAAAAATGTTATAATGAAACATAAAGTAAAAATCAGGACAAAGGAGAAACCAACGTGGCTGAATTAACACCAATGATGCAGCAATATATGAAAACAAAAGAAGAATATAAAGACTGCATTTTATTTTATAGATTGGGTGATTTTTATGAAATGTTTTTTGATGACGCACTGATTGCATCGAAAGAATTAGAGATCACACTTACCGGAAAAAACTGTGGATTAGAGGAACGTGCGCCTATGTGCGGAGTACCGTATCATGCGGTAGATGGATATTTAAACCGTCTCGTTTCCAAAGGATACAAAGTCGCCATCTGTGAACAGGTAGAAGACCCGGCAACAGCGAAAGGAATCGTAAAACGTGAAGTTGTAAGAATTGCAACCCCTGGCACAAATTTAGATACCCAGTCGCTGGATGAGTCAAAGAACAATTATCTTATGTGCATCGCTTATATTGCAGACCGCTATGGCGTGTCGGTTGCCGATGTCACGACCGGAGACTATTTTGTGACAGAGATCGAAGATGGCGAGAAATTATTTGATGAGATTTATAAATTTATGCCCTCAGAGCTTATTTGCAATGAGGCTTTTTATATGAGTGGCATGGATTTTGAAGATTTAAAAGAACGTCTTGGCATTACGATTTATTCCCTTGATACGTGGTATTTTGACGATGCCATCTGCACCCAGGCACTGAAAGATCATTTCCACAGCCAGACAATGGAAGGGTTAGGCCTTTCCGACTATGACTGCGGCGTTATAGCGGCCGGCGCACTGTTTTTGTATTTGAAAGAGACGCAGAAAAATGACCTGACACATATGTCCCGTCTTACACCGTATACGACAGGAAAATATATGCTGCTCGACAGCTCTACGAGACGCAACTTAGAGCTTTGTGAGACGATGCGTGAAAAGCAAAAGAGAGGATCCCTTCTCTGGGTTTTAGATAAGACAAAAACGGCAATGGGTGCAAGAACCTTGCGTAAATATATTGAACAGCCACTGTTACATAAAAAAGAGATCGATGAGAGACTGGACGCAGTAGCAGAGTTTAAAGACAATGCCATTGCAAGAGAGGAAATCAGAGAATATTTATCACCGGTCTATGACCTGGAACGACTCATCAGCAAGATCACTTATCAGTCTGCCAATCCAAGAGACCTGCGGGCTTTTCAGAGTTCCCTTGCTATGCTTCCGCATATCAAAACGATTTTAAGTGATATGCAAAGCCCATTAAATAAGGAGCTTTTTGACGCATTGGATCCGCTGGAAGAGCTGTGTGCACTGATTGAAGAATCGATCAAAGAAGATCCGCCTCTTGCAATGAAGGAAGGCGGGATCATCAAAGATGGCTACAACGAAGAAGTAGATAAATTGCGACATGCCAAATCAGACGGAAAAGAGTGGCTTGCAAAGCTTGAGGACGAAGAGCGTGAAAAGACAGGAATTAAAAACTTACGTGTAAAATATAATAAAGTATTCGGCTATTATCTGGAGGTAACAAATTCCTTTAAAAATCTTGTGCCGGATTATTATACAAGAAAGCAGACACTTGCAAATGCAGAGCGCTACATTATTCCGGAATTAAAAGAACTGGAAGATACGATCCTTGGAGCGGAAGATAAGCTTTACGCATTGGAATATCAGCTTTACTGTGATGTGCGCAATGCAGTGGCAAAAGAAGTACTGCGTATCCAGGAGACTGCAAAAGCAGTTGCAGCCATCGATGCCATTGCTTCACTTGCATTTGTTGCAGAACGCAACAATTACGTTCGCCCGAAGATCAATGAAAAAGGTGTGATCGACATTAAAGATGGCAGACATCCGGTTGTAGAAAAGATGATCCCCAATGATATGTTCATCACGAATGACACCTATCTTAACGATAAAAAGAAACGTATTTCTATTATTACAGGTCCAAATATGGCAGGAAAGTCTACTTATATGCGACAGAGTGCACTCATCGTTCTGATGGCACAGATCGGATCCTTTGTTCCGGCTTCTTCTGCTAACATCGGACTGGTCGACCGCATTTTTACCAGAGTAGGAGCATCCGATGACCTGGCTTCCGGACAGAGTACGTTTATGGTGGAGATGACGGAGGTTGCCAATATTTTAAGGAATGCGACAAATAAGAGTCTCCTCATATTAGATGAGATTGGCCGTGGAACGAGTACTTTTGACGGACTCAGCATTGCATGGGCAGTGATCGAACATATCAGTAACAATAAGCTTCTTGGTGCGAAGACTTTATTTGCAACCCATTACCATGAGCTTACTGAGCTGGAAGGAAAGATCGATAATGTCAATAACTACTGCATTGCCGTAAAAGAAAAAGGCGACGACATCATTTTCCTTCGTAAGATCATAAGCGGCGGCGCAGATAAAAGCTACGGTATCCAGGTGGCCCGCCTTGCAGGTGTGCCAACGTCTGTGACAGACCGCGCAAAAGAAATCGTAGAAGAGCTTGTGCAGGCGGATATCACTTCCCGTATTAAAGACATTGCAGTGGCAGGAAGTGAGCCAAAACATAAAACGAAGAAATACGACGATGTAGATCTTGCACAGATGTCCTTATTTGACACCGTAAAAGACGATGATGTCGTAAATGAGCTCAAAGAGCTGGATTTAGGAAATCTTACACCGATCGAAGCATTGAATACACTTTATCAATTGCAGAATAAGTTAAAAAACAGGTGGTAACATATGCATAACATACAAGTATTAGATCAGATCACAATTGATAAGATCGCAGCCGGAGAAGTCATTGAACGGCCGGCCTCCGTAGTAAAAGAGCTGGTAGAAAATGCCATTGACGCCGGTGCAAAGGCAGTTACTGTGGAGATCAAGGAAGGCGGTATCTCTTATATCAGAATTGCAGACAACGGATGCGGAATTGAAAGAGAAGATGTGCAGAATGCATTTTTAAGACATTCCACAAGTAAGATCCGCACAGCCGATGATCTTTATCATATTTCTTCCCTTGGATTTCGAGGCGAGGCATTATCGAGTATCGCTGCGGTATCTCAGGTGGAGATGATCACAAAAACAAAAAATACACTTCTTGGCACCCGCTATGTGATCGCAGGGGGTAAAGAAGAGGTGCTGGAAGATACAGGGGCGTCAAACGGTACGACCTTTCTCATTCGGCAGCTTTTTTATAATGTGCCTGCGAGACGCAAATTTTTAAAAACAGCCGTTACTGAAGCAAGCCACGTCGGTGATCTGATGCTCCGACTTGCTCTGTCCCATCCGGAAATTTCTTTCCAGTTTATTAATAATGGACAGTCTAAGCTTCACACATCCGGCAACGGTAATTTAAAAGACGTGATCTATCATGTGTACGGAAGAGAAATCACAGCTAATTTACTTCCTCTGGAATTTGAAAAAAATGGGGTGCGATTAAACGGGTATATCGGTGCACCGCTCATTTCAAGAGGAAACCGAAATTTTGAAAACTATTTTATTAATGGCCGTTACGTAAAGAGCAATATTATTTATCGTGCCATTGAAGACGCATACAAGGATTTTTCCATGCAGCATAAATTTCCGTTTACAGTATTCCATCTTACGATCGACGGAGAGCATATAGACGTTAACGTCCACCCGACGAAGATGGAGCTTCGCTTTAACAATCAGCAGGAGGTTTATA
Source organism: Lachnospiraceae bacterium (assembly GCA_030538915.1). Classification (GTDB taxonomy): domain Bacteria; phylum Bacillota; class Clostridia; order Lachnospirales; family Lachnospiraceae; genus Dorea_D. The sequence continues at coordinate 12,440 of JAUNTC010000032.1, forward strand.
ATACGATCTACGAAGCGGTTGATCATACCCTTCACAAGAAGGAGCTGATTCCGGAGGTTACGTTGGATGTGAAAGTGCCGAAAGCAGAAACTCCGGTAAAACCGGTTACACCAACACGCCCGCAAACTCCGGCAAGACCGGTTACACCAACGCGTCCGGCAGAACCGGAGAAGCCAAAAATCCCGCCGAAGGAAGAGAGGGATCTTGATTACTTCATGGAGCAGATGAAAAAGCGGGTGAAGTCATACCATCAACAGAATTCCTCCGCGGAAGTAAAAAGTAAAACAGAAATTTTTCGACCGGAGCGTTCTACAGACCGCATTCGAGAAGCAGTGTCTCAGTATAAGAGTGCTGCCAGAGCAGCAAAGCCGGAAACCACGCCGACTGCACCATCTGCCACAGTGCACGAGCGTAAACCAATGGCACCACCGGAAACAAAGGCGGTAACACCGGAAAACCCGGAGCAGATGGAATTATTTAAAGATAAATTTCTTGATAAAGAGAAAAAAGCCGATTATAAGCTGATCGGGCAGGTATTCGATACATACTGGCTTGTCCAGTTTGAGGAAAGCCTTTATATTATCGACCAACACGCTGCCCATGAGCGTGTTCTCTATGAGCGTACACTGCGAGAGCTGAAGACAAGAGAGTTTACTTCTCAGATGATCAGTCCACCGATCATTTTAAATCTGACGATGCAGGAAGCTTCCTTGCTCAAAGAAAACATGGAACGCTTTACCCGTATCGGATTTGAGTTTGAAGAGTTCGGTCAGGATTCTTATGCGGTACGAAGTGTGCCGGCAAATTTATTTAGTATTGCTAAGAAAGACCTGCTCATCGAGATGATCGATCATCTCTCCGATGAGTTAAATCGAAACCAGGCTACGGATCTTATCGATGAAAAGATTGCATCTATGTCATGCAAAGCTGCAGTAAAAGGAAATATGAAGCTTTCCACAGCAGAGGTCGATACATTGATCGGAGAATTACTCCTTCTGGACAATCCTTATCATTGTCCACATGGAAGACCGACAATCATTTCCATGACGAAGCGAGAACTGGAAAAGAAATTTAAGAGGATTGTATAATGAAAAAACAGACTGTGATCATTCTTACAGGGCCAACTGCAGTAGGAAAGACAAAAGCATCTATCGGACTAGCCAAAGCCATCGATGGCGAGATCATTTCCGCAGATTCCATGCAGGTTTACCGCCATATGGATATTGGCTCTGCAAAAATCAAACAAGAAGAGATGGATGGTGTGCCACATCATCTGATCGATGTTTTAGAACCAGATGAAGATTTTCATGTTGTGAAATTTCAGGTGCTTGCCAAAAAAGCAATGCAGGAAATCTGGGATCGCGGGCACATTCCGATCGTTACAGGCGGAACCGGATTTTATATACAGGCACTGCTTTATGATATTGATTTTGACGAAAATGAAAAAGAAGATATGTATCGAAAAGAACTGGAGCAATATGCGGCACAGTTCGGTGCGGAAGCATTGCATGAAAAGCTTGCTCTTGTAGATCCAAAGTCTGCTGAAACGATTCATGCAAACAATGTAAAACGTGTGATCCGTGCCCTGGAGTTTTATGAGCAGACCGGAAAGCCGATCTCGGAGCATAATGAGACACAGCGCCAGAAGGAATCGCCTTATCAATTTGTATACTTTGTCCTTACAGATGAAAGACAGCATTTATATGCGCGGATTGATCAGCGTGTAGATCTCATGATAGAAGAGGGGCTGGTAGAGGAAGTCCGTTCATTAAAAGAGAAGGGATACACAAGCCAGATGGTTTCCATGCAAGGGTTAGGATATAAGGAAATCCTTGCATATTTAAACGGCGACTGTACTTTGGAAGAAGCCATCTATACGATCAAACGGGATACAAGACATTTTGCCAAGAGACAACTTACGTGGTTTAAACGGGAGCGGGACGTTATTTGGATCGATAAAGAAAAGTATAACTACGACGAAGCACGCATATTAGATGCGATGCTTGAAAAAATAAAGAATTTAGAGAAACGAGAGGAACAATAATATGTCAGAGATAGAAAAAATGTATGAAGAAATGGGGATCTGCCTGAAAGTATTAGATTTCGGAAGTAAGATTGAAGCAGAATTAAAAGAACGATTTGATGAGATCGACCGTCGTGCGGAGTATAATCAGTTAAAGGTTTTACATGCTATGCAAAAGAACCATGTCAGCGCAGACTGCTTCAACTACGTAAGTGGATACGGTTATGACGATCATGGAAGAGATACTTTAGAAAAGATTTACGCAGATGTATTCCATACGGAAAGCGCACTGGTACGTCCACAGATCACTTGTGGTACACATGCCCTTGCCCTTTCTTTGTCTGCCAACTTAAGACCTGGAGATGAGCTTGTATCTGCAAGTGGTAAACCATATGATACATTAGAGGAAGTAATCGGGATCCGTCCGTCTAAGGGATCTTTGGCTGAGTATGGTGTTTCTTACAAACAGGTAGACCTTTTAGAAGATGGTACATTTGATTTTGACTCCATCCGTGCGGCTATCACAGAGAAAACAAAAATGGTAACCGTACAGCGCTCCAAAGGATATCAAACACGTCCAAGCTTCTCCGTTTCCCAGATCGGAGAGGTGATCCGTTTTGTAAAAGAAATCAAACCGGATGTGATTTTCATGGTAGACAACTGCTACGGTGAATTCGTAGAAGAGATTGAGCCTAGTGATGTAGGTGCAGATATGGTTGTAGGATCTCTTATTAAAAACCCAGGTGGTGGACTTGCTCCGATCGGCGGATACATTGCCGGAAAAGAAGAATGTATTGAAAACTGTGCATACCGCCTGACTTCTCCGGGACTTGGAAAAGAAGTAGGTGCTTCTCTTGGTGTTATGCAGGCATTTTACCAGGGATTTTTCCTTGCTCCGACTGTTGTAGCAAGTGCATTGAAGGGAGCTATCTTTGCGGCAAATATTTATGAAAAATTAGGATATGCTGTTGTGCCGAACGGAACAGAGAGCCGTCACGACATTATTCAGGCTGTAGAGCTTGGCTCCGCAGATGCGATGATCGCTTTCTGTCACGGAATCCAGGCAGCCGCACCTGTAGATTCTTACGTTATGCCAGAGCCATGGGCAATGCCGGGATATGACAGTGATGTAATTATGGCAGCAGGTGCCTTCGTTCAGGGATCTTCCATCGAATTAAGTGCCGACGGACCGATCAAACCGCCGTATGCAGTATATTTCCAGGGCGGACTGACATGGCCAAGCGCAAAGCTTGGAATTTTAATGTCACTGGAACACCTTGTAAGAGCAGAGATCGTTCAGCTGTAATATTTTGAAATAAGAGGAATCTATCTATGGCAAAAATAGTGATCATCGGAGGCGGTGCTTCCGGAATGTGTGCGGCTATCGCGGCATCCTGGGAAAATCCGGCCTGCGAGGTTCTGATTATAGAACATAAAAATATGCTCGGTAAGAAAATCTTATCTACCGGGAACGGGCGTTGTAATTTTACGAACGCCTACATGGAACCATCATGTTTTTACAGTGATTCCATGGATGTGGTTGAAAAAATGCTTTCTCGGTTTGGAACGAAAGAGACACTTGACTTTTTTGAAAAATTAGGTGTCTATCCGAAAGATCGTAACGGATATTATTATCCAAGATCGGATCAGGCGCAGACGATCCAGCAGCTTTTGCAGTTGGAATTGAAGAGTCGGAATGTCACATGCAAAACCGATGTACATGTTACAAAAATCGAACGAAATAAAAAAGGCTTTCGCATTTTTACAGATCAGGCAGGGCAGTCCATCCATGCAGACAAGCTGATTCTTGCTTGCGGAGGAAGAGCGGCAGCAGTGTTAGGTTCTGACGGAAGTGGCTATACGCTTGCAAAAATGCTGGGCCATTCTCTTTCTCCGGTTGTTCCGGCTCTTGTGCAGTTAATCGCAAAAAACAAACCGCTGGAAAAAGCATCCGGCGTGCGTACTGAAGCGAAAGTAGAAGTATATGAACGATTTGTTAATGGCAAGAACGGACCAGCGCTTGGCAGTGATACCGGTGAATTGCAGATCACCGCATATGGGATATCAGGAATTCCAGTCTTTCAGATCAGCCGTCTGGCAGCAAAATTATTGTATGCAAAGAAAACACCGATCGTACGCATTGATTTCTTCCCGGGAATAACCGCAGAGGATTTATGCAATTACCTGAAAACACGAATAAAAGATCATGAAACATATACCATTCATGAAATTTTACTTGGTCTTCTGAATCAGAAATTAAGCACAGCCCTTTTAAAAGCAGCCGGCGTACCGGAAAAGCTTTATGCCGGGAAATTAAAAGAAGAAGACTTTACAAAGCTCCTTTCTATTTTTAAATCGATGGAACTTACGATCACCGATACGAAAGGCTTTGACAATGCACAGGTCTGTGCCGGAGGTGTGCGTCTTACAGAGATTGATCCTGATACGATGGAGTCTAAGTTATGTAAAGATCTTTATCTTGCAGGAGAATTGCTTGACGTGGACGGCATATGCGGAGGATATAATCTTCAGTGGGCATGGGCGAGTGGTTATCTTGCCGGAAAAAATGCCGCAAAAAAAATAAAGAAACAGGAGATGTAAAACGGATGATCCAGATTTCAAATATAAAGCTTAAGGTTCCGCATACGGAAGAAGCACTGAAAGAAAAAGCACTCAAACAATTACATATACGTCCACAGGAGCTTTTATCTATGCAGATCATGAAGCGTTCTTTGGATGCCAGAAGAAAGCCGGAATTGTATTATGTCTATACTATTTTGCTTTCCGTAAAAAATGAATCCAGACTGAAAAAGAAAAAGCTTTCCGGAAATGTAAAGTTCTGTGATCCTCCGGTTCCATATAAGATTGTGCCGACAGGTACAGAAAATATGGTGCATCCGCCAGTTGTAGTCGGCAGCGGTCCGGCCGGTCTTTTCTGTGCTTACAGTTTGGCAAAAATGGGATATGATCCTATCCTCATAGAGCGTGGAGAAGATGTGGACACCCGTATGCAGGACGTAAACGGGTTTTGGAATGGCAAAGCACTTCTTCCAAACTCCAACGTACAGTTTGGAGAAGGCGGAGCAGGCACATTTTCAGATGGAAAATTAAATACACTTGTACACGACAAAGAAGGAAGAGGACGTGCTGTGTTAGAGACATTTGTTAAATTTGGGGCGCCGGAGAAAATTCTCTACGACAACAAACCCCACGTAGGAACGGACATACTCTCTGTCGTTGTTAAACGCATGCGCCAGGAGATCATCCGCATGGGCGGCTCTGTTCATTTCCATACACAGATGACCGAGCTTATGACAGATAAGAACAAGCTTACTGGTATTAAAACTGTAGATACGCATACAAAAGAAGAAACGTGTATCCCGTGCGAAGCACTGGTACTTGCCATCGGGCACAGTGCAAGAGATACGTTCGAAATGTTGAAAGAGAAAAATGTGCCGATGAATGCCAAATCCTTTGCTGTCGGTGTGCGTGTGGAACATCCCCAGGCGATGATCAATGAAAATCAATATGGCATTGCCAATCCGAAAGGATTGTCTGCTGCTCCATATAAGCTCACTGCCAACCTTGAAAATGGAAGAGGAGTCTATACTTTCTGCATGTGTCCGGGTGGATATGTCGTAAATGCATCTTCGGAAGCTGGAAGACTTGCTGTAAATGGTATGAGCTACAGCGGACGTGACGGTGTAAATGCAAACAGCGCAGTAATTGTAACAGTAACACCGGAAGATTATGGCTCTGATGATGTGCTTGCAGGAATGCAGTTTCAGCGGAAATTAGAACAAGCGGCATATGAAGCGGGCAAAGGAAACATCCCGGTTCAGCTTTTTAAAGATTTCTGTAACAATACGCCTTCGGTATCCGGCGGAAAGATCAAACCACAGATGAAAGGTGCGTTTGAGTGGGCAAATATTCGTCCAATTTTCCCAGAAGAAATCGCTGCATCTTTGGAAGAGGGAATCAAATCCTTCGACAGCAAGATCAAAGGATATGCCGATGATGAAACATTGTTGTCCGGAGTAGAAAGTCGCACATCCTCTCCAGTTCGTATTTTAAGAGATGAAACATTGCAGAGCAGCTTGAAAGGATTGTATCCTTGTGGCGAAGGTGCAGGCTATGCCGGCGGCATTACTTCGGCTGCTATGGATGGATTAAAGAGCGCAGAGGCAATCAGCGCATATTATCGCCCGGCGGGAATGCGGTAGATGCACCAAGAAACGTCTAGGAAAATATAAACGTTTCGCGAGATTTGAATTATATTTTTACGAGAAAGGATAAAAATTATGAGTAAAGTTAGAAAAACACTAGGAATTTCATTATCATTCATGATATTACTATCATTGGTATTTTGTTTACCAAATAATGCTGAAGCTGCAAGTAGAAAACCAACAAAAATGACTTTGAATGTTTATAAGAAAACAATTGATGTGAATCAAACATATAAAATAAAAGTCAAATCTGTTAGTCCTAGAAGAAGTAGTAAGTCTGTATCATACAAATCAAGTAATACAAGAATTGCAACTGTTTCTTCTAGTGGTACTGTAAAAGGAAAACGAGAAGGTAAAGTAAAGATTACAGTCCAATCAAGAAAGAATAGACGGCTAAAAAAGACTGTAAATATTACTGTAAAAAGATTAAAACCTTATTCCTTAAAATTAAGTAAGTCTAATTTAAATTTATCTGTATTTGATACTTATAAATTAAAATATAGTGTAAATGGAAATAATTCTGTTGTTTTTAGTTCTGGTAATAAATCAGTAGCAACAATTGATAAATATGGTAAAATTACAGCAAGAAAAGATGGAAGTGCTATAATTACTGTGAAGACAGTAAAAAATAGTTATACTGGAAAACCTCTTGTTAAAACTTGTAAAGTAAATGTTTCCCATTTTCATGAATATAAATTAATAAACACAGAAAATGCAACTTGTGAAAAAGATGGATATACAGAGTATTCTTGTAGTATTTGTGGAAACAAATATCAACAGAAAATTTCTGCAACAGGACATAACTATGAGTTAACTTATGCAGGTACTGCAACATGTAATAAAACAGATTACAATGTATATACATGTGAAAACTGTGGAAAAACATATAAAGAAGAATTACCAAAGGTTGAACATGAATATTCTTTAATAAGCAAACAAGCTGCCGATTGTGAACATGATGGACTTGAAACATATCAATGTCGAATTTGTAAAGAAACAAAAACTAAGAAACTTCCAGCTACAGGACACAATTATAAGCTAATTGAAGAAAAAGATGCCACAGAAAAAGAAGATGGATATAAGAAATATAGATGTGAAAAGTGTAAAAAAGAATATACAGATATTGTACAAAAGAATGAACACGAGTGGACACAAACTGCATATACAAAACCAACTTGTGAAAGAGATGGATATAAATTATATGTTTGTTATCATTGTAAACAAGGAAAAAGAGAAACAATCAACAAACTTGGCCATAATTATGTAAAAATAGAACATAAGGATTCATCCTGTGGTGTGCAAGATTATGATGTTTATAAGTGTTCAAGATGTGAGAAAGTAGATAAAAGATTACTACCTTTTACAGATCATGAGTTAGTAAAACAAAAGGAAGATATGCAATATATCTACTATAAATGTAGTCGATGTGGAGAAGATATAAAAAAATACAATGATAGAGAATATAACATTGACTTAGGAAATGGGAAGTCAACAAAGGTTGTAGGCCACTATGATTTAGAGATGCAAAAAGAAATTTTAAAACTTTGTAATGAGAATAGAAAAATATTTGAATTGGCACCTATGACTCTTGTAAGTGATAATGATCCTTTACAAGAAACAGCAAATATTCGTGCTACAGAGATTTCCTATTTTTATAATACAGATCACTTACGTCCTGACAAAGTACACTCTGTTTTTAATTCACCTGAATTGCATTATATAAATATAAATAATGAAAATATTTGTTTGGCAAATGACGCTACAGATGCATGTGAACAGTGGTTTAGTTCTCCAGAGCATCATAAAGCTATTATCAACGGTTCAAATAGTAGAATTGGAATTGCAGTATTTTGTAGAAAATTAGATAATGGAAGATATTCTCATGCATGTGTTCAATTGTTTAAATCATAATCATGTTACAGACAACTAACTTCAAGACGGTGTGAAATTTTTTCTGTAAATTTAAATCTTCTATGATAATTGATGCGG
>JAUNTC010000122.1 GCA_030538915.1 Lachnospiraceae bacterium
CGGATCAACGAAAAACTCCACAATGTAAAACATGGCCTTGCCCTAACAATAAAAAGCAGATGCCAAAAAAGGTTTCCCCTTCTAGCATCTGCTCTGTATTAAATTTTATTATTTTAACAAATCTGCGTCATCGAAATAATTAATGCGCATTGCTTCTTTTACATCATGTAATGTCTCTGCCGCCTTGGCACGCGCTACTTCTGTGCCAGCTTTTAAGATATCATATACGTCTGTTTTTCTTTCTTCCCAATATTTTCTTCTTGTGCGGATTGGCTCTAATTCAGCCTGCATAACATTGTTTAGGAACTTCTTCACTTTTACATCACCTAAACCGCCACGCTGATAGTGCGCTTTAAGCTCATCAAGATTGTTATAATCCGGTAAGAACTCTGCAAAATATTCATCTTTGCAGAATGCATCCAGGTAAATAAATACCGGATTGCCTTCTACCTGTCCCGGATCTTCTACACGTAAATGATTCGGATCTGTGAACATAGACATTACTTTCTTCTTAATGTCTTCCGGTTCATCAGAAAGGTAAATACAGTTTCCAAGTGATTTACTCATCTTTGCCTTTCCATCAATACCTGGCAATCTTAAACATGCTTTATTTGAAGGAAGAATAACTTCTGGCTCTGTCAGCGTCTCTCCGTATACACTGTTAAACTTATGTACGATTTCCTTACACTGCTCTAACATCGGAAGCTGATCTTCTCCAACCGGAACGGAAGTTGCACGGAATGCAGTAATATCCGCAGCCTGGCTGATTGGATAACAGAAAAAGCCAACTGGAATACTTGCCTCAAAATTACGCATCTGGATCTCAGCCTTTACTGTAGGGTTTCTCTGTACACGAGATACAGTAACGAGGTTCATATAGTAAAATGTAAACTCTGTCAGCTCAGGAATCATAGACTGGATAAAGATATTTGACTTTTCCGGATCGATTCCGCATGCAAGATAATCCAGTGCTACATTCATAATATTCTGACGTACTTTCTCCGGATGTTCTGCGTTGTCCGTCAAAGCCTGTGCATCTGCGATCATAATATAAATCTCATCGAATTTTCCTGAATTCTGCAGCTTCACACGCTCTTTCAATGATCCTACGTAATGTCCTACATGAAGACGACCAGTCGGGCGGTCACCAGTTAAAATAATTTTACTCATAGTTACTCTCCTTGCTCTATATCATTCACACTCTCTTTATAATAGGAAAGTGTTTCATTCCTAACTTCTTCATTATAAAGCGCAGACGACACAGCGTCAACCAAAAAAGGCTGACAATTTCCCAAATACGCCAAAAGAGGCGCATTTTTTATGCTGCGCCCCTTCCTCGTCTTTCACAAGCTTCCTCGAAAGCTTTTAATTTTTCTTTTGCTTCTTGACTCAGATTTCTCGGAACTTCAATCTCTACCGTCACATACTGATCTCCGCGAACATTTTTATTTCTCATCGATACAACACCTTTGCCACGCAGACGGATCTTTGTTCCGGACTGTGTACCAGGTGCGATCTTACACATTACTTTGCCGGTCATTGTCTCAACAAGTGCTTCTCCACCTAATACTGCTGTTGTAAATGGAATCTTTACTTTGCTGTAAATATCATTTTCCTTTCGCTCATACCCTGGCTTTGTGCCAACTGTTACTTTAAGGAACAGATCTCCTGCTTTTCCGCCACCATAGCCTGGAGAGCCTTTGCCACGCAGACGGATGCTCTGGCCTGTATTAATACCTGCAGGCACTTTGACTTTCAGGGATTTACGTTCTCCGGTTCCATCGGTCACATGTATCAGCTTCTCGCAGCCATATATTGCCTCATCAAAAGAGACTGCAATATCTGCTTCCACGTCAGATCCATCATGACTGTAATCATAACTGTAATTTCGATATTGCTTTCCTGCTCCACGTCTGGACTGACCGCCAAAGCCACCAAAAGCCCCGCCAAACATCTGCTTTAAGAAATCATCCATATCGGCATTTCCTTCAAAATGATACTCATGGAAAGCTCCGTCTGGCCCTGCGTACCGATAAGTACCGCCGCCAGCTGTGCCACTTCCATATGCATTAGCGCCACCGGCACCCATAGAACCATCAAATGCTGCATGTCCATATTGATCATAAAGTTTACGTTTTTCCTTATCACTTAATATATTATAAGCTTCCGTCGCTTCTTTGAATTTTTCAGCGGCTTCTTCATTTCCTGCATTCGTATCCGGATGGTACTTTTTTGCTAATTTTCGATATGCTTTTTTAATCGTGTTCGCATCTGCACTGCGAGCCACGCCTAAAACATCATAATAGTCTTTCTTTGCTGCCATTCAAAATCCCTCCCGTTCTTTTTTGTTTAATATAGAAATTACCTCGCAGGACAATGCCTGCGAGGTAATCGATTGTTTCTCACTGTGTCTCATGCATTATCCTTCAATGCTGATATAATGCTTTTTCTCCTCGACTGGTTTTGCTTCTTCTTTCGGAATTGTGAATGAAAGAATACCATTCTCATACTTCGGATGAACATCCTCCTCTGTCACATGTTTACCAACATAGAAGCTTCTGCTCATACTTCCTGCATAACGCTCTTTTCTGACATAAGTTCCGTCCTTCTTCTCTTCATCTTTGTCAAGACCTTTGGCTGCACTTACTGTCAGAACACCTTCCTTAAGCTCCATTGTAATCTCATCTGTCTTAAATCCTGGAAGATCAATGTCTACTTCATAACCGTCTTTTGTATCTTTTACATCTGTCTTCATAAGGTTCTTAGCATGTTTACCGTACAGTTCTTTTTCTACACTCGGAAACTTTGGAAATGTAAAATCGTTCATAAAATCATCAAATAAGTTTTCTCCAAAAATACTAGGCATCATCATAAGTCATTTCTCCCTTCAATGCTATATAAATATTGTTAGCACATTGAAATATATAAAAATATTTGATGTGTTGTTAACTGGAACAATTTTCGGAATCCGGATTTCCTGAGCTTTCGCTCTTTCTTAACCCCTCTTCCTTTGTTCTATATGTACTATAGCACTTATAATTAGCACTGTCAAGAGGTGAGTGCTAATTTTTTTTAAAAAGTATTCTTAAACCTTTTCATAAGTAACTTTTACCATTGCTACATTGATTTCAAAATAATTGTGCTTGATTTCTGTCTGCAAATATTCTTCTGCATGTGCAATGCGCAAACTTTTGCAATTATTTTATTCCATACTAATTTTATTATCTACAGCATATTTATATAATTTAGTACATTTATTTTTTTCAATGACGATCGTACCCGCAAAATCTCCAAATGCCCAATCATCTATATTTTTCACATCCCCTGCAAAATATACTTTTTCAAGATTTACACTCGATCCAAATACTGCCATCTTCATACTTGTTACTGTCTTCGGTACTTTAATACATTTCAATTCTTCGTGATAAGCAAAGGAAGCTTCTCCTAGCGAAGTCACTTTTAATCCATCTATTTTTTCTGGAATATCTAAACTGTCCACATTTTTCTTTAGGTAACCAATTATTTCAACTGTATTTTCTCCTTCATTGATTCTGTAACTATATTTTTTATCCTTTGATATTTCCATTTGTGACATACCATCTTCAACATAACTATCCTCTTTATCAAAAGCTTCCCGATAATTTTTATGAAGATGAGAATTCGTCACAATTCCTAATGCACATAAGCATATTATTACCAAGATTATGATTTTCATTGAAATATGTGCTTTTTTATTTTTCAATTCCAACTTCCTCCATTTTTCCTTCTGACACTCGTAAAATCTTATCACATACAGAAGTAAAGTCCATCTTATTATGGGTTGCCATTATAACACATGCCCCTCTCTCCTCCTAATATATAAGTTGTAGGGAATACACCACCTAACAGCCAGTTAGGAT